>NZ_DFUB01000033.1:2460-2789 GCF_002379575.1 Flavobacterium sp. UBA4197 | reverse complement strand
AAAGCAATAGCCGGATTTTGTGCTAATGGTGTTACCGTTGGCGTATCGTTTGTCGTTGAAGTACCAGAAGTATCCTGAACCGAACCGCCTTGTGGCGTGGTTCCTGTTGCAATAGCCGTGTTGCTGATTTGTCCGGCATTGATGTCTGTTTGGGTCAATACATACGTAGCGGTTGCCGTTCCGGTAGCGCCCGGTGCTAATGTAGCCGGTGTTACCACTGCATTTGTTAATCCGATCTGCGTATCGTTAATCACCAATCCGTTTATCGTTACGTTTCCGGTATTGGTTACTGTGAACGTGTACGTGATCGTTTCACCAACCTGTGCAAA
>NZ_DFUB01000033.1:0-2383 GCF_002379575.1 Flavobacterium sp. UBA4197 | reverse complement strand
AAAGCAATAGCCGGATTTTGCGGTAACGGTGTTACCGTTGGCGTATCGTTTGTGGTTGAAGTACCAGAAGTATCCTGAACCGTACCACCTTGTGGCGTGGTTCCTGTTGCAATAGCCGTGTTACTGATTTGTCCGGCATTGATGTCCGTTTGTGTCAGTACATAGGTAGCCGTTGCCGTTCCGGTAGCGCCCGGTGCTAATGTAGCCGGTGTTACCGCTGCATTCGTTAATCCGATCTGTGTATCGTTGATTACCAATCCGTTTATCGTTACGTTTCCGGTGTTTGTTACTGTGAACGTGTACGTGATCGTTTCACCAACCTGGGCAAATGTATCAGCATTCGTATCGTTAAATACTGCTGTTTTTACTAAAGCAATAGCCGGATTTTGCGGTAACGGTGTTACCGTTGGCGTATCGTTTGTAGTTGAAGTACCAGAAGTATCCTGAACCGTACCGCCTTGTGGCGTGTTACCTGTTGCAATAGCTGTGTTGCTGATTTGTCCGGCGTTAATATCCGTTTGTGTCAAGACATAGGTAGCCGTTGCCGTTCCGGTAGCGCCCGGTGCTAATGTAGCCGGTGTTACCGCTGCATTCGTCAATCCGATCTGTGTATCGTTGATGACCAATCCATTTACCGTTACGTTTCCGGTATTGGTTACCGTGAACGTGTAGGTGATCGTTTCACCAACCTGTGCAAATGTATCAGCATTCATATCGTTAAATACTGCTGTTTTTACTAAAGCAATAGCCGGATTTTGCGGTAATGGTGTTACCGTTGGCGTATCGTTTGTTGTACTGGTTCCGGATGTATCCTGAACCGTACCGCCTTGTGGCGTGTTACCGGTTGCAATAGCCGTGTTGCTGATTTGTCCGGCATTGATATCCGTTTGGGTCAAGACATACGTAGCCGTTGCAGTACCAGTTGCTCCCGGTACTAATGTAGCCGGTGTTACCGCTGCATTCGTCAGTCCGATCTGCGTATCGTTGATGACCAATCCGTTTACCGTTACGTTTCCAGTATTGGTTACTGTGAACGTGTAGGTGATCGTTTCACCAACCTGTGCAAACGTATCGGCATTCGTATCATTAAATACTGCTGTTTTTACTAAAGCGATAGCCGGATTTTGTGGTAATGGTGTTACCGTTGGCGTATCGTTTGTCGTTGAAGTACCAGAAGTATCCTGAACTGTACCGCCTTGTGGTGTATTACCGGTTGCAATAGCTGTATTACTGATCTGTCCGCCATTGATGTCCGTTTGTGTCAATACATAGGTAGCGGTTGCCGTTCCCGTAGCGCCCGGTGCTAAAGTAGCCGGTGTTACCGCTGCATTCGTCAGTCCGATCTGCGTATCGTTGATGACCAATCCGTTTACCGTTACATTTCCGGTATTGGTTACCGTGAACGTATAGGTGATGGTTTCACCAACCTGTGCAAATGTATCAGCATTCGTATCGTTAAATACTGCTGTTTTTACTAAAGCGATAGCCGGATTTTGTGCTAATGGTGTTACTGTTGGCGTATCGTTTGTGGTTGAAGTACCCGAGGTATCCTGAACCGAACCGCCTTGTGGTGTGGTTCCGGTTGCAATAGCCGTGTTGCTGATTTGTCCGGCATTGATATCCGTTTGTGTCAAGACATAGGTAGCCGTTGCCGTTCCGGTAGCGCCCGGTGCTAATGTAGCCGGTGTTACCGCTGCATTTGTCAATCCGATCTGTGTATCGTTGATGACCAATCCGTTTACCGTTACGTTTCCGGTATTGGTTACCGTGAACGTGTAGGTGATCGTTTCACCAACCTGGGCAAATGTATCGGCATTCGTATCGTTAAATACCGCTGTTTTTACTAAAGCAATAGCCGGATTTTGTGTTAATGGTGTTACTGTACATTTTGGACATGAAGGGTCATATCCGTTGTCACCCGGTTGAGCCGGATTTGTCGGATCTTCCGATTCGTCTGTAACTGTTCCTCCAACAGGATCCTGACCGGTTACTGTTGCCAGATTGTGTACAAAACCATTATTCAAATCTGCTTGTGTAATCGTATGTGTTGCTGAAACTGTTGTATGTTGTCCGGCACCCAAAGTTGCTATTGTTGCCGGAGAAATACTTCCTGCATCGGCATTATTATCTGTAACCAAAAGGTTTGTAATAGCCACATTTCCGGTATTTGTTACGGTAAGTGTATAGTTAATAATGTTTCCTACAGCATTATAAGTACCGTTTAAGGCTTCTTTGGTTAATGTGATTTGCGGAGTCATTACAAAAACAGTAACTACTGCCGTATCACAATTGGTCGGATTTGCAATTTCACATATCTGATAGGTTAAGGTATGTGTACCTCCAGGCGTACCCGGAATAACATCCACGCTTCCGTTTGGATTTA
>NZ_DFUB01000006.1:0-178907 GCF_002379575.1 Flavobacterium sp. UBA4197 | reverse complement strand
CGGTCTGGACGGGACTCGAACCCGCGACCCCATGCGTGACAGGCATGTATTCTAACCAACTGAACTACCAAACCAGTGCTTTATTGCGGTTGCAAATATACAACCCTTTTCCATTTCTCCAAATGTTTTTATAAAAAAAATCCGTTTTTATTTTCCTTAATCAGCCAAACTTTTGTTTTTCAGCCAAGTATGTCATTAAAATTTTTTCAAATTTTTCATCTACAGAAACAGGAACATACCTGATTTTATACAAAGCACAGGTGTTTGCCACTTTATCAAAGTAGTCCTGCACCAGCTTTTCATAGTCGTTTTTAATATTTTCTGCAAAAAGATTGACCTGTTCACCGGTTTCCATGTCAATAAATTTTCTCGGAGCGTTGTCAAAATCAAACTGAAATTCCGTTTTCCGGTCAATAACATGAAAAAGGACCACTTTATGTTTGTTGTGTTTGAGATGCTGCAAGGCTTTAAACAAGCGTTCGTCATCTTCTCCCTGGAACATATCGGTAAACAAAATCACCATGGAACGCCTGTGGATCTTTTCGGCTATCTGATGTAAAAAGGTAATGGTATCCGTATTTTTAGGCTGCTGTGATGCCTGCAATACGTTTTCAAGCACATTGAGCAGCATCCGGTGATGGCGCTCACTGCCTTTTTCGGGCGCATAGTATTCGTATGTATCGGAATAAACACTCAGTCCTACCGCATCCCTTTGCTTTTTAAGCAGGTTCATCAGTACCGCCGAAGCCAGCACCGAAAATCCTATTTTATTTTCATAGAAAAGCTGTCCGCCTGCCAGTTTCGGATAATGCATTGAGGAAGAGTTGTCAATAATCAGATGGCATCTTAAATTGGTTTCTTCTTCAAAACGTTTGGTGTATAACCGGTCGGTTTTTGCAAAAAGCTTCCAGTCGATGTGTTTGGTGCTTTCTCCGGTATTGTAAACCTTATGTTCGGCAAACTCGGCAGAAAAGCCATGAAAGGGACTTTTGTGCATTCCGGATATAAATCCTTCCACAATCTGGTTTGCCAGCAGTTCCAGATGCTGAAAACTGGATATTTTTGCTATTTGATCGTCAATCTTCATAGTCTCAAAGATAATGAGATAATTTGATGATTTTAAAATTTTACAGGTCTTAAAATATAAAAAGCCCGGCATAGCCGGGCTTTTTATATTGATATAATCGTATTCCGATTATAGTAATGCGTCAATTGCATCGGTATATGTTTGCTTTGGAGCAACACCTACCTGACGTCCTACCACTTCTCCGTTTTGGAATACCAAAACAGTAGGAATGTTACGAACACCATATTTTGCAGCAAATTCCTGATTAGCATCTACATCAACTTTACCAATCACGGCTTTCCCAGCATATTCTTCACTGATTTGATCAATGATAGGAGCTACCATTCTACAAGGACCACACCATGCTGCCCAAAAGTCAACCAAAACCGGTTTGTCTGATTTCAATACTACCTCATCGAAAGTAGCATCTGTTATTGCTTGTGCCATTTTATTTTCTTTTATAATTATGATACAAAAATAGACTTTTATTTTAATTATTGAAGTGTCTTGAAATCAGTTTTGATTATGCCTCAATTGTTAAAATTGATTTATGTTCTTTTTAACATTTCGCAATCAAATTACTAATTATCAACACCTTAATTCAATTTAAAGTTAATCTGCATCTTTTCCAGCTCCTGTAACAAATCTGTAGAAATATTTACTTTTAATTTCCGGCTTGGCATACTGAGCTTGGTTACCACTCTTAATTCTTCTTTTTCTTCCGGGATTTCCATTTCCGTTTCTTCTGCAATATCGTCACCTGCAGCGGCTTCATCATCTGCCGGCGAAAGGGCAATTTCAAGCGCTTTTTTGACTCTTTCAATTTCCATTACTTCAAAAGTAACGCTGTGTTCCCCGCGGTTGGACTGGAATATTTCATGCAGTGCAGCGATCATATTCTGCTGCAGTTCGGCAATGTTCATCTGGATAATCAGTTTTTTTGCAAACGTTGACAGTACATCCTGCAGCGGTTTGACATCCAGGAACTGAATTCTCGGTTCCGTACGTTTTCCGTCTTTATTTACCCAGCCTTCCTTAATATTGATCTTAAAGTACATAAAATAGTTTGCAACCAAAAAGTGGCGGTATTTCAGATAGTCCTCCCTAAACATCGAAAAACGGTAGCTTTCGTCATATCCTTCAAGGTTAAAACTGGCAAATCCCATTCCGTTTTTAGCCACACGGTGCTCCACTCCGGTTACTATCCCTCCGAAACTGAGGTTTTTCCCGAGGTGCTGTTCCATGTTTTTCAGCGCATCCAGACTGGCATTACAGAAGTATTTCATTTCAAATTTATAATCGTCCAGCGGATGTCCGGAGATATAAATTCCTACAACTTCTTTTTCTTTAGCCAGTTTTTCCATCGTACTCCACTCTTCACATGGCGGTACAACCGGCTCCGGAATCTGCACATCACTGCTTTCCCCGAAGAGACTTACCTGTGAAGAGTTTTCATTTTCCTGAAATTTGGAACCGTAACGGATTGCTTTTTCCAGAAACGTCAGGTTATCGCCGTCTGAATGGAAATACTGTCCTCTGTGTGTGGTTGCAAAACAGTCAAATCCTCCTGCCAGAGCAAGGTTTTCAAATGCTTTTTTATTAGCCGCACGCAAATCGATACGTTTTGCCAGGTCGAAGATGGATTTGTATTTACCGTCTTTACGGTTTTCTACGATGGTGTTCACCGCTCCGCCTCCAACTCCTTTAATAGCGCCCATACCAAAACGGACCGCATAATTTTCGTTTACGGTAAATTTATAAAAGGATTCATTTACATCCGGCCCCAATACAACCAGTCCCATTCTTTTGGATTCTTCCATAAAGAAGGATACCTGTTTAATATCGTTCATATTATTGGACAGTACCGCTGCCATATATTCGGCCGGGTAATGTGCTTTCAGATAAGCTGTCTGATAGGCAATCCAGGCATAACAGGTCGAGTGGGATTTGTTAAAGGCGTAACTCGCAAAGGCTTCCCAGTCTTTCCATATCTTATCGAGTTTAACGGCATCATGTCCGTTTGCAACCGCCTGGTCGATAAACTTGGATTTCATTTTATCCAGTACGTCTTTTTGTTTTTTACCCATCGCTTTACGCAATACGTCGGCATCACCTTTAGAGAAGTTCGCCAGTTTTTGCGACAGCAACATTACCTGCTCCTGGTAAACGGTAATTCCGTAGGTTTCCCCCAGATATTCTTCGCAGGCATCCAAATCGTACGTAATTGGTTCATCCCCGTTTTTTCTCCGGATAAAGGAAGGGATGTATTCCAAAGGTCCCGGACGGTACAAGGCATTCATCGCAATTAAATCGGCGAAAACCGTCGGTCGCAGTTCCTTCATGTATTTCTGCATTCCGGGTGACTCGTACTGGAAGATACCAACCGTTTCCCCTCTCTGGAATAATTCGTATGTTTTGACATCGTCGATCGGGAAATTCTCCGGATCCAGTTCGATGCCCAATCTGTATTTTACAAGTTTTACCGTGTCTTTGATCAGTGTAAGGGTCTTCAGACCCAGGAAGTCCATTT
This sequence comes from Flavobacterium sp. UBA4197, assembly GCF_002379575.1. Classification (NCBI taxonomy): domain Bacteria; kingdom Pseudomonadati; phylum Bacteroidota; class Flavobacteriia; order Flavobacteriales; family Flavobacteriaceae; genus Flavobacterium; species Flavobacterium sp. UBA4197. The sequence continues at coordinate 175,311 of NZ_DFUB01000006.1, read as the reverse complement.
TCAGCAATCCGGCACTTTCGGCAACGGAGTTGTCAAACTGGGTTACATATAAATCGGAATCTTTTGCCGTGGTAACCGGAACGAAGTTCGTGATATCATCCGGTGTGATAATTACCCCACAGGCATGAATACCGGTATTTCGCAAAGAGCCTTCCAGCATTTTTGCCTGCTGAATGGTTTCTCCCGCCAGGTCTTCTTCCCGCGCAATGGCGATCAGTTCCTTGACACGATCGTATTCATCTGACGATTTCAGTGCTTTTTTAACCAGGTCCTCATCTTCCGAAAGGAAACGTGCCAGGTTCCATTTGGACGGCATCATCCCCGGAATTAATTTGGCAATCCTGTCGGCTTCAAATAACGGTAAATCCAATACACGGGCGGTATCACGAATTGCCGATTTGGTTGCCATTTTACCATAGGTAATAATCTGCGCTACCTGATTGGAACCATATTTATTGATTACATAGTCCATAACACGGCCACGGCCTTCATCGTCAAAGTCAATATCAATATCGGGCATGGATACACGATCCGGGTTCAGGAAACGCTCAAAAAGCAAATCGTACTTAATCGGGTCAATATTGGTAATCCCCAAACAGTAGGCAACGGCAGAACCCGCCGCCGATCCACGTCCGGGACCTACCGAAACATCCAGATTCCGGGCTTCGGCGATGAAATCCTGTACGATCAAAAAGTATCCCGGGTATCCGGTTTTTTCAATCGTCTGCAATTCGAAGTCCAGTCGTTCGCGAATTGATTCTGTAATTTCCGTATAGCGCTTTGCCGCTCCCACATAGGTCAAATGGCGAAGGAATTTATTCTCGCCGCGTTTTCCGCCATCTTCATCATCTTCCGGCACAACAAATTCTTCCGGAATATCAAACTTCGGAAGCAGTACATCACGATACAGCGAATAGGCTTCGACCTTATCGATAATTTCCTGAATGTTAACAATCGCTTCCGGTAAATCGGCAAAGATTTTTTTCATCTCTTCCACCGATTTGAAGTAGTATTCCTGGTTAGGCAATCCGTAACGGTATCCTCTACCTCTACCAATAGGGGTTGCCTGTTTTTCACCGTCTTTTACACAAAGTAAAATATCGTGGGCATTGGCATCAGCTTTGGTGGTATAATAAGTATTGTTTGTCGCTACGATTTTTACCCCGTGTTTTTTGGAAAAGGCAAGCAACGTCTGGTTTACCCGGTTTTCGTCTTCCTGATTGTGACGCATCACCTCAAGATAGAAGTCGGCACCAAACTGTTCTTTCCACCAGATCAAGGCTTCTTCCGCCTGATTTTCACCAATATTTAAAATCTTGCTCGGAATTTCCCCATACAGGTTTCCGGACAACACAATAATATCTTCTTTATATTGTTCGACAACCGTTTTATCAATTCTGGGTACATAGTAGAAACCATCGGTATAGGCGATGGAAGACATTTTTGCCAGATTGTGGTAGCCTTTTTTATTTTTAGCCAAAAGAACAACCTGATAACCGTTGTCTTTTTTACTTTTATCTTTATGGTTTTCACAAATGTTGAATTCACAGCCTACAATCGGGATTACTTCCGTTTCGGTTGGTTCTTCTCCATTTTCAATTGCTTCTTTGTTTTTAGCTGCCGCAGCCTTGTTGTGATTGAATACCGAGCTTACAAACTGGAAAGCTCCCATCATGTTTCCGGTATCGGTCATTGCAACTGCCGGCATTTTGTATTTTGCCGCTTCTTTTACCAGATCGTTTATTCCAATGGTAGATTGTAATACCGAAAATTGGGAATGGTTGTGAAGATGGGCAAAAGCCGCTTCTTTTAAATCTTTTCTGGCTTCTTCGGAAACGCTTGTCTGGTTATCTTCTTTTTGAATCTGCGCCAAACGGGCACGAATAACATCTGATGCCTGTTTAAGGTTAATATGCTTTAATCCGATCAGCTGAATTTCCTGCGGATTCTGTTCTCTGAATTTATCGAAATAGTCTTCCGTTACATCCAGTTCTTCTTTTGTAAAGACTTCCCTTTTGATCAATTCCAGGAAACAGCGTGTTGTCGCTTCCACGTCGGCAGTAGCATTGTGCGCTTCTGCAAACGGAACTCCGAAAAGATACTGGTGTAATTCTGTCAGCGTAGGAAGTTTGAATCTTCCGCCACGTCCTCCGGGTAGTTTTAACAGTTCTGCCGTTACTTCGGTACAGGTATCCAGAACGGGCATGCTAGCCATATCGGAAGCAACGTTCATTCGGTGGAATTCACATCCCATGATGTTGACGTCGAATCCTACATTCTGACCAACAATATATTTTGCTTTGGATAAAGCAATGTTGAATTTTTCCAATACTTCCTGCAGTGAAATTCCCTGCTCCATGGCCAGCTCGGTAGAAATACCGTGAATACGCTCTGCATCATAGGGAATATTGAAACCTTCAGGCTTAACAAGATAGTCCTGATGTTCTACCAGATTTCCCATTTCATCATGCAACTGCCATGCAATTTGAATACATCTGGGCCAGTTATCAGTATCGGTAATAGGAGCGGACCAACTTCGTGGCAAACCCGTTGTTTCGGTATCAAAAATCAAGTACATAGCTAAAAATCAGAATTTTAAAATCCGTAGAATTTCAAAAAAAGTAATTGTCAAATGTACTGCTTTTTAGAGAAAAAATTCAGCAGAAGTTGTTAACAAGCGCTAACTTCCCCAGACTCTGTTCTTAAAGATGTCGAAAGTTTGTTTCAGATGCCGGTTGATTAAAAGAAACCCTACTAAAAAAAGTAAGGCATACCCCACAACGGTAAAAATTTCCATATCCGAAAGCAAAACCGCCTGTCTGGAAACGGTATTGACGATTTGCTGTACCGATAATTTATGGGCCTCATCCACAGTATAGCCTTTAGCAATAAAACCCTGGGCAAATTTTTCCATCCGTGCCTGTGTTTCGGGACTTTCCGGCACTACAAACCGGCGCAGTTTGGTAAAATGGGTATTTTGCAGTAAAACCTGTGCATTTTGCATGATACAAAAACCGACGGTACTTCCCCAGAAACGCCCGGTAACGCCAATGGTTCCCGAAAAAGGAGCATAGTGTGCCGGAACAGACGAAACCGTGAACAACACTAACGGTACAAATAATATTCCCACCGCAACACCCTGCAATATATACGGAATCATAATATCCATCAATGCCACATCGGGCACAAAAAGAAAGGTAAACCACAGGTGATAGATTGCAAAAATGAGGAAACCCAGCATAAAAATATAGCGCATTGCCACCGCTTTTGCCAGAAAGACCCCTGCCAGTACAAGTCCCGTGATATTGCCCAGCACATTGAGATACTGCACGTGTGCTACTCTGGACGGTTCCCAGTTCCACACTGTAAACATCGCGCTGTGACAAATATTCAGCGTTGCTCTGGCGATATAAAAAACCACAAACAGGAAAAATCCGGTTCGCAGGTTAGTGTATCGAAATACCTGCATGTCAAAGCAAGGGCGCTTTACCAATTGCTGCCGGACAATAAAAAGACCTCCGGTAATGAGCGTTACGATCAAAGCAATGATGATTTGCGGCGAGTCGAACCAGTATTTCCGTTCGCCGTATATAAAGAAAAAGGAGCCGCTCAGTATGGCCGTCAGTACTAAGATAAAACTTGCCCAGTCCACCTGATACAGCGGGATCTTTTTATGAAAACGGTTGTTGTTAAACGTGAGCAGCACCAGTGCCACGCAAAGGATCTGGAATAATGCCGAGCCGTAAGCCATATAGGTCCAGTCGTAATTTTCCAGCAGCCAGACGGCTATATTCATGATAAAAGGAGAAGCCAGCAGCAGTGCGCCATAATTACAGGTAAATCCTATGATCACCGCATTCTTAGATTTAAAACGGGTGATCAGCAATTGCCGGAGCGGAATCCACGGCAAGGCCATCAGGATTCCTTCGGCCATTCTGAGGATGATAAACAGGGAATAATTGTTTGTATAAGCCGACAGCATAAAGGTTAATGCTGCCAGACAGTAAATAACAATGAAATATTTTTTGGTTGGAAAAAATTTAAACAGCCTGCTTTCAATCATTATCGTCGCCAGAAAGGTGCCATAGGTCACACACAATGAAAATTGCAGGTCTTCCACATCCACATCTAAGAAACTGGCCGAATAGGTCACATTTGAGGTATAAACTCCCAACAGTACCATGGAATGCAGCATGCAGAATATCAGTATCACGATGACCGCCCAATTGGGCACCCAGGGTTTAAAAACGCTTACTCCGGACATGTTTACTGGTGTTCCGCTACTACAATAACGTTCATTCCGGCTCTTAAAAAGTCGGTCTGCGAATCGATGTCGACAAGTTTGATACGGATCGGGATCCGCTGTTCGATCTTAACAAAGTTTCCAGTAGCATTATCGGGCGGCAATAATGAAAAACGGGCTCCGCTTGCCGGCGACAGGGATTCGATAACTCCGCGAAAAACTCTTCCTTTTACAGCATCTGCTTTTAGCGTGACTTCCTGCCCGACTGCCAGATATTGCAGCTGGGTTTCTTTAAAGTTTGCCGTGATCCATTTTTCTTTGCTGACGATAGCAACCAATGCCTGCCCTTCTTTGACAAGCTGTCCCGGCTGAATTGTTTTTTTTCCGACCCAGCCATCATAAGGCGCCGTGATAACCGTATAGGATAAAAACAGTGAGGCATTATCAGCCTGTGCTTTTTTGGAGGCAATCACCGCTTCAGCCGTTGGTATTTTAGCGGAAGCTTCCGAAGTGCTTAAAGCAGCCGTTTGGATCGTTCCGGATATTTCCTCATAATGTGCTTTTGCCGATTCATAATCTGCTTTTACTCTTTCCAGCTGCTGCTCGGTGGCCGCTTCTTCTTTTAGTAATGCCGCATAACGAAGGTAATCCTGTCTGGTTTTCCAGACTTCCGTTTTTGCCGCCGCCAATTGCGATTTTCTAACCGTTTCGGCATTTGCTGTTGTGGCTACATTTTTTTCAAGTACATTGATGGTTCTTTTAGCATTATCCATTTCGGCTGCTGCCATATCCAGATGTGCTTTATATTCCCTGTTGTCTATGATAACGAGCGTATCACCCCGGTTCACAAATTGATTTTCTTCATAACGGACTTCCTGTACATAACCGGTTATCCGCGCCATAACCGGTGTGACATACTGGTCTACCTGGGCATCATTGGTTTCTTCATGGTTGTTGTAGAAAATTAAAAACCAGATACCCAGAACGATGCCGCAAAAAACAATAATACCAGCCATTACGGTAATAAATGTGTGAAAAGAACGATGTGCCTTTTGTGTTCCCATCTTATGAAACGTATTTAAGAATTGTGTGTTAAATCAGAAAATTATTCGTGAAGCATATCTGCCGTATGAAGCAATTCGTAGTATTTCATTGCCGCATCTATTCTTGTAGCGATTTTTTTAAATCTTGCTTCCAGCAAGGTATTATCCGCATCGATCATTTCGGTGATCAGCACCAGCTGGTTCAGGTATTTTAATTTTACGATGCGATAATTTTCCTCCGCCAGTTCGAGTGCTTTATCGGTCACCGGAAGCCGGTCCAGAATTTCATGGTATTGGGTGTACTCCTTAAAAACCTTATCAGACATTTCGTTTTTAACGAGTGCTGCCGTTACTTTCTGTACTTCAACTTTTTTGTCAGCGATGTGCATCCGGGTCTTATTCTTGTAAAGGCCAGACAGGTTAAAAGTCGCCTCTACGCCAATCTGCCCGAGGGAGTACAAATAGGGATTGGGCGGAAAGAACATATAGTTGGGATACTTAAAGCTGTAGTTTCCAAAAAAGCTGACCGTGGGATAATAATTTGCTTTTACGATCTTTCTTTCAAGGTTCCCGATGACGATTTCCTGCTGTGCGATTTTCATCTCTTCGTTGTGCAGCGCTCCTTTCAGGTAATGATCATAATTTTCAGCAGCCGGCAAAGCAGCGATAATATGCATCGTATCCAGTGCGATGGTTTCATCTTCCGGTAACTGCAACAGGGTTTTAAGATTATGAAGAGCAATCGCGGTATTTTTCTGATTGGTCAGTGCGTTAAGTTCCCGGTCCGATAACTGCAATTCGGCGCGCAATACTTCATTTTTAGTCACCGTACCGTGGGCTTTAAAGGACTTAACTTCTTTTAACCGCTCCTGCTCTTCCTGAATACTTTGGGTTATAATTTTTTGTAATTCCATCATTTTATAGATTCCTAAAAAGGAGGCTATAACACTTAATCTGACGTCATTCTCTGTTTTTTCGGCTTTCAGCAATGCTATTTCCGATTCGTGTCCGGCTTTTTTTACGGCATTATTGATTCTGTTACCGGCATACAGCGGCATGCGGAACGATGCAGAAACATCGTAAATTTCCGGTATGGTTTTCGTAACCTGTTTATCCTGCAGGAAGCCGCTCTTAAATTCCGTCAGATCCGTAATCCTGGAGTATAACGAATGAAATTCCACTTCCGGCAGGCGCAGTTCTTTTTTCTCACTGATTTCTTCCCTGGCAATTTGTGTTTCAAGCTGCTGTTTCTGAATCGCGATATTGTTTTCTTTTGCTACGCGCAAAGCGTCTGCCAGTGTTAGCTTGCTGCCGTGTTGTGCACTTGCGGTACCAACACTAAATAGAAGAAAAGAAATTAAAGATATGCTTCCGGAAAAGCTGCTCTTTATGTGGTTTCGATAAACCAACCTGTTAAGGTGCATAATTTCATCAATAAATATGAGGCAAAGTTGCGGTGTTTTCCCGATGTGTTAAAATTACATAAAGCCAAATATTTATTCATTTCAGCCATTTACTAAAACAAAAAAACCACTCAAAATGAGTGGTTTAATTTTTTATTTGTGTTTTATCTAGTAAATCGGAATTCTGTAGAAAACCCCGTTTTGATAGGTTACAATACTGTCGTTAGCATTTTTTGCATTGAACTTGAATTTACCGGTCATTGTTCCGTCTTCAATTTTTTCAATTCTGATTTCTCCATCGCTACCATAAACATTCTCTACTTTGAATTTAGCGGTATTGTCACCACCATCAACCGTTACAATATCTCCCGGAAGGTATCCTGTACCTCTCAAAGTGATGATTACTTTAGTGATCACACCGGCAGCAACCGTAGTTCTAACCTGTAATCCGGAACCGGAACCACCGGATGTATGTGCCGAATTGGCAGCTGTATATCCTGTTCCACCGCTTTGCAGTGTTATTTTACTGGCAGGTCCTACAAAAACACCTGTTGTAAATACAGATTCTTCACCATCAAACGTAGAGATAAAACTAGCTCTGTTATTTTGATTTGTTGTTCCCAAAGCATAAACTCCGTTTTCAAAAGAAGATGTTCTTAAGATCACCTCTTCATCTGTCGTAATTCCTTCGATAGTTACCGAACCGTCCGGTCCGATAGTTGCATGTGCATCGGAAGCTCTCCATAAGTTATAGTTCTTTTCACCCTGAAGTGACGGATTATTAAACTTAACATCTTCTTCACAGGAAGAGAAAGCTGCCATAAGAACTATCAGAGAAAATATTTTTTTCATTTTCAATTCGCAATTAAATGTTTGGATACTTTATTTCTACAAAAATAGTTTTTTAAAGATAATAAGCTAATAAAATCATAAAAAATCACAAAAGACCTTTAATATTCCCATTTTCAAAACGATACCTATACTTTTTTATTATGCAAAATTATTTTGTATGCCAAAGTTTACTATATTTGCACCCTTAATTAACAGAGGTCGAGAACCTCAAAATTTAATCACAAGATTATGTCAGTAAAAATTAGATTACAAAGACACGGTAAAAAAGGAAAACCTTTTTACTGGATCGTTGCGGCTGATGCCCGTTCAAAAAGAGATGGTAAATTCTTAGAGAAAATCGGAACTTACAATCCAAACACTAACCCTGCTACTATCGACTTAAACCTTGATAGCGCTGTACAATGGTTACACAATGGTGCTCAACCAACTGATACTGCAAGAGCAATCCTTTCTTACAAAGGTGCTTTATTGAAACACCACTTAGACGGAGGTATCCGTAAAGGTGCTTTAACACAAGAGCAAGCTGATGCTAAATTAGCTGCATGGTTAGAGGAGAAAGCAGTAAAAGTTAATGCTAAAAAAGACGGTTTAAGCAAAGTACAAGCTGATGCTAAAGCTAAAGCTTTCAAAGCAGAACAAGAAGTTAACGCTAAGCGTTTAGCTGCTGCTGAAGAAGCTGCTAAGGCTGCTGAAGCTGCAACTGAAGAAGTTGTTGAAGAGGCTACTGAAGAGGCTCCAGCTGTTGAAGAAAACAACGAAGAAACTCAAGCTTAATTCAGTTAGCGATTATTATGCGTAAAGAAGATTGTTTCTATTTAGGTAAAATCGCTAAAAAATTTAGTTTCAAAGGGGAAGTTCTGGCTTATTTAGACACGGACGAACCGGAGATGTATGAAGATATGGAATCGGTTTTTGTTGAATTCAACAAAAACCTGGTTCCATTTTTCATTGAAAGCAGTTCGCTGCACAAAAACGATTTCCTGCGTATCCGCTTTGAAGATATTAACAGCGAAGAAGAAGCAGACAAACTACTGGGCTGCGAATTATACCTTCCGTTAACCATGCTTCCGAAACTGGAAGGAAACAAGTTTTACTTTCATGAAGTAATCGGTTTTGATGTGGAAGACAGCCGTTTGGGCGTTATTGGTAAAATCGTATCGATCAATGACAGTACCGCACAGCCGCTTTTTGAAATCCTTAATGGCGAAACGGAGATTTTAGTACCAATGATTGACAATTTCATTGTTAAAATTGACCGTGAGAACAGTAAAGTAGTCATGAATATCCCTGAAGGTTTAGTCGATTTATATCTGAACAGCTAAACGTCACCCCTCACCTTATTATTATGTTCGAATTCAAGCAGTTCAAAATAGAACAGGACAGATGTGCTATGAAAGTAGGTACAGACGGTGTTTTATTAGGCGCCTGGACTCCCGTTGAACACCATCCTTTCAGCATACTCGATATTGGCGCCGGAACCGGCTTAATAGCTCTTATGCTTGCACAGCGTTCTTTTGCAGAACAGGTTGATGCCTTTGAAATTGATGAAGAAGCCTACGAACAGGCTGTTGAAAATTTTGAAAACAGTCCGTGGAACGATCGTTTATTCTGTTACCACGCTGCTTTGGATGAATTTGTTGCGGAAATTGAAGACGAATACGACTTGATTGTTTCCAATCCCCCTTTTTATACGGAAGATTATTACTCCCAGAACGAACAACGCGACACCGCTCGTTTTGAAGACGCAATGCCTTTTGAGGATCTGGTTGAAGCTGCCGCAGTGCTGCTTTCGGAAACCGGCATTTTTTCCGTGATCATTCCTTTTAAGGAAGAAGAACGTTTTATTGCTCTGGCAAAAGACTGCGACTTGCATCCTTTTAAAATTACCCGTGTTAAAGGCACACCGGCAACCGCCGTTAAACGAAGCCTTATTGCTTTTAGCAGAAATCCGGAAACAACCTTAAGCACTGACGAACTGGTTATTGAAATTTCCCGTCACAATTATACTCCGGAATACACCGAACTGACGAAAGCGTTTTACCTGAAAATGTAATTCCTTTTCAGCCTTGCTGCAACAGGCAACCATCACCCAAACATATCCAGCATACCGGTACTGCATTCGCGGCACTACTTATTATTGTGACAAATAACACAATAAATACCGATTATCACAAATACTGTTTTTTAAAACAACTTCTGTCAATTATTCCTTCGTTAAGAGTCTTAAATTTCGATTGAATATATAATTATAACAATACTGTCACTTGAATAGTTGATTTTGTTTCCTTACTTTTGTCAACCAAAATTATAAACAAAATGAGACCAGACTTATTTCAAGCTCCTGATTATTACCAATTAGACGATTTATTGACGGAGGAACATAAATTAGTTCGTGATGCAGCACGGGCATGGGTAAAACGTGATGTGACACCTATTATTGAAGAATATGCTCAAAAAGCAGAATTTCCGAAACAATTAATTAATGGTTTAGCAGAAATCGGAGGTTTTGGACCTTATATTCCTGTTGAATATGGTGGTGCCGGATTAGATCAGATTTCTTACGGTTTAATCATGCAGGAAATTGAAAGAGGTGATTCTGGTGTTCGTTCAACATCATCTGTTCAGTCTTCATTAGTAATGTATCCTATCTGGAAATACGGTAATGAAGAGCAACGCATGAAATATTTACCAAAATTAGCGACCGGTGAATTCATTGGCTGTTTCGGATTAACAGAGCCTGATCACGGTTCGAATCCGGGTGGTATGGTAACCAATTTTAAAGATATGGGTGACCATTATTTATTAAACGGTGCTAAAATGTGGATCTCTAATGCTCCTTTTGCTGATATTGCAGTAGTTTGGGCAAAAGATGAAACCGGAAGAATTCACGGATTAATCGTGGAAAGAGGAATGGAAGGTTTTACAACTCCTGAAACACATAACAAATGGTCTTTAAGAGCTTCTGCTACCGGAGAGTTAATTTTCGACAATGTAAAAGTTCCTAAAGAAAATTTATTACCCAATAAATCCGGATTAGGTGCTCCGCTAGGATGCCTTGATTCTGCACGTTACGGAATTGCATGGGGTGCTATTGGTGCTGCTATGGATTGTTATGACACGGCATTGCGTTATGCAAAAGAGCGTGTTCAGTTTGACAAACCAATCGCTGCAACACAATTACAACAAAAGAAACTGGCTGAGATGATTACCGAAATCACAAAAGCACAATTATTAACCTGGAGATTAGGTGTATTGAGAAATGAAGGAAGAGCTACTTCTGCCCAAATCTCAATGGCCAAAAGAAATAATGTGGATATGGCTTTAACAATTGCACGTGATGCACGTCAGATGTTAGGCGGTATGGGTATTACCGGTGAATACTCTATCATGCGCCACATGATGAACTTAGAATCTGTTGTGACTTACGAAGGAACACATGACATCCACTTACTGATTACCGGTATGGATATTACCGGTCATGCTGCTTTCAAATAGTAGTTATACAATGCTATAAAAAAAAGAGTTCTTTCCGGAACTCTTTTTTTATACCCAAACTCTTCATAGCTTTGAATAAACAAAAAACAAATAGTTATGAATCTAAGCGAATTTTTAATGCCTGAATTTCAGCATGAAATGGCCAGTACCCGAAAAATGCTGAGTGCCTTACCCGAAGCCGAACTGGATTTTAAACCACACGAAAAAGCAATGAGCCTGGCGGAATTAGCCAATCACCTTACCGAAATACCAACATGGATTCCCATTACTTTACTGCAACCGGAACTGGATTTCTCGACGCTTAACTATACCCCGACCAACTACAGAACGGTGGCAGCGCTTTTAGAAGCTTTTGATGCCAATGTAGCGGAAGCCCAAAAACTACTCCAGGAAGCTCAAAATGAAACGTTTCAGGAACAGTGGACCATGCGAAACGGTGAAACGGTTTATTTCACCCTGCCCAAAATGTCTGTTTACCGGATGTTTGTCATGAACCACACCATTCACCACAGAGGGCAAATGTCGACCTACATCCGATCCGTTGGCGGCAAAGTACCCGGAATGTACGGACCCACAGCCGATGAAAACTAAGAATCACGATAGTTTATAGTTAAATTAATAAAATCAATGTTAAAAGCTTCCCCCGAAACGGGAAGCTTTTTTATTTTTGTAGCAAACTTTTACCATGAATATAAAATCTGTCAACAAAAAAATACAGCCACAAAGGGACATTCTATTGAGCCATCCTTTATACAGTCAGATCCAGAACATAGATGACTTACACTGTTTTCTTGAGGGGCATGTTTATGCTGTTTGGGATTTTATGTCATTGCTAAAGGCATTACAGTCCAAACTGACCTGCACGACCACACCCTGGTTTGCGACCAAAAATCCGGAGACCCGCTATCTGATCAACGAGATCGTTCTTGCTGAAGAATCGGATTTATCTCTGGACGGCAAAAGGCTGAGCCATTTTGAAATGTATCTCGATGCGATGCACGCCTGCAATGCAAACACCAGCCAGGTTAATGCTTTTCTGGACAATGTGATCCGTACGCAGAATATTTTTGTATCCATCAAACAAAGCGATCTGCATCCTGACATAAAGGCATTTCTCGATTTTACTTTCCGGGTTATCGAAGAAGGCAAGCCGCATGAAATTGCCGCTGCATTCACTTTCGGAAGAGAAGACCTGATCCCGGGAATGTTTACCGCTATATTGAAACATTTCCAGACGAATTTCCCGACTACCGATCTTTCCAAACTGATTTATTATTTTGAAAGACATATTGAGTTGGATGCCGACGATCACGGTCCTATGGCCATGCAAATGATTACAGAACTATGCGGTGAAGACAATCAGAAATGGAAAGAAGTGGAAGCTGTTTCCATACTTGCACTGGAAAAACGCATCGGCTTATGGAACGCTATCGAAGCACACATACAACAGAAGCATCTTGCTACAACATAAAACAGAAAAACATCCCAAGGGATGTTTTTTTTATTTTGATTTCCATATAAATCCGTCCAGTACATAATGGGTAAACTGCGGAACGGCAAGCAGCGGTACCAATACAAAATGAGCCGCCGTAAAGTCCATTCCACGCATCGAGAACTGTTCGTTCCAGACCGCTATTTCCCATATATATTCTTCCAGAAAGGCAATTAAAAGCAGTATTCCCAAATAGAAAACAACGCCTTTAAATTTCGTGAGATACGACATCGCTCCCCATAAAGCAGTACCTTTTCCGTCAATTTCTTTCAGAAAAATCAATGCCATATATGGTATGCCGTGGGAAACCACATTGAGCATCGTAAAGATCAGATCGTTATTATAGTACACTATACCAAAATACCAGGATAGGGCAGTCCCGACGATTATTGCATTTTTGGGGATATTAAAAAAACGGTTCTTCCATGCCTTATAACTTACACTGAGTACGTAAACGGCTAGTATTAAAAAGTAGAACGCCCGGAATATTTCCAGCAAACCTTCATTTTCAAACTGCAAAAACTCGTTTGGCATAAACCAGTTAAAGTTTCTTTCCGGGGAAAAGAACCAATACAACATCGGGTAGCCTGTAACGGTATAGATTACCAGGCTGTCAAAATATTTGTTTCTCTTTAATCTGGGTTCATTACGGGAATATAGCCGCATAAATCCATACTGCTGCCTTATAAAATGAAAAACAGCCACATACGCCAATACCGACCAAAAAACCCGGCTGCCAAAGGAGAACAGGACAAGCCCTATACAAAAGCACAGCACCGGCAATCCTATCATCAGTTTTTTTCGCTTCTGAAATTCAGACGAAACAAAATATGTTTTAAATAATGTGGCATAAACATGGGCCACGTCAATAAAAACGATCAGAAAAAGCCAGATATAAAAAGAGTGCTTCGCTTCTATTTCCAGCAGCCATTGCTGACCTAAAACAATAATGCCCAAAACCAAAAAAGAGGGCGCTAAAATAAATATAGTATCTGTTTTAGCTCTATGTATCCAGGGCTGCATCATCTATGATTGTATTAACTACATTAATTCCCTGATGAAAAGCTTCTTCAAAAATTGAAATACCGGATAAATCCGAATGGGCAAAATAGATCTTATTTTCGATTGGCTGCTTTGCTGCCGCTTTGGCTTTGCCAAACAAAAATCCCGGAACCGGGCTTATCATCCCATGTCCTAAAAGATGTATTTCCATTTCTTCAATATTGTCTTCAATATCAGGATGGGCAATTTTTAAATCCTTAATAACCATTTGTTTCCAGAATTCTTTACTTTTCTTATACATTTCCCTTCTGCTTTTACCGGAATCGGAAGCAGAAAAACTGTAATAGTAGGTAATTACCTTTCTGGAGTGTAATTGCTGTAATGACTGGTGCTGGTCATAGATATACCCCAATCCCTCAGCGCCATAAATCACATTATCCCAACACAGCGGATAGCTGTAATTATCCGAAAGTTCCCTGACAACGAGTGTCGCCAGCAGCCACGGCGCATAATGAAAAGCCTGCGCTATGGGCTTTCTGTCTTTCAGCAAATACTGGTTTACAAATTGCGGGGTGGCTAAAATAACTTTATCTGCCAGTATTTCTATTGTTTCTTTCGTTTCATCACTATACACCCTGGTTACAACTTTATCATTCTGAATCGCAATATTATGAGCCAGATGTCTTTTTAAGGTTTTTCCATCGACATATTGCTTTAAATGAGTCGTCAGTCTTGCATTACCTTCGGCCCACGTTAGTACATTTTCGGCTTTATCAGAAGTTGCATCGTGTTTTCTTGCGGCAAAATAGTGTATCCCGGCCCAGGCAGAAACAAATTCAATTCCATATCCGAAATCGTCTCTGCAGCAATAGTCTACATAATTTAATAACGGTCCGGCAGTAAATCCGTTTTCACCGAGCCACTGTTTCATCGTTATGTTATCAAAATCCTTAGCATATTTTTCATTGGAAGACTGCGCTAACGGAATATCAAAAAGGTATTTTCCATCCGATCCTTTTGCGGTTTTGAAAAAATCCATTTTCTCAAAAAACAGCTGAAATGCTGTGTTCTCTCCGGTCGTGTTTCCTGATTTCGGAACAAGACTTTCCTGCCAGCTGTTTTTATAATACAGCCGTTCCTGAGGCGAAAACGTTAATTGTTCTTCATCAAATACCGGGTATCCCTTTTCATCATAACGGACAATAATCTGTGCTTCTTCCAGGAATGCCAACAATTCTTTATCACTGAAATTAGGAAGGGGTAGGTAATGTGCTCCCAACGGGTATTTTGAGTATTTGTTCTCACCGTTTGACGAGTTTCCGCCTACATGATTTTCCAATTCAACAATTAAAAAATCTGTAATTCCTTTTTTAGCAAATTGCCGGGCAGCACTTAAGCCTGCTATTCCGCCGCCAATAATAAGATATGGTGTTGTAATCGTCCTTACCGGTTTTGGAAAATCATTAAGCCTTAGCCTGTGTCCTAAAATATGGTTTGTCCCGGAAAGGCGGATCATGAAGTTAATGACTTTCTCTTTACAGGACTGTAAAACGGAAACCAATAATACGGATGTCGCTATTCCTTTTATAAATGTTCTTCTTGAACTATAGTTTCCCCCACTCTTCATCGAAATAACGTACTAAAATCTGATTATCAAGACGATTGATTTCTACCGAATTTGCAATCATATCTTTTGAAAAATAATTCAATTTCTGAAACTGATAGTTATAGAACCGCAATCCGTTTACTTTTCTGTTTACCTTATCAAAAGAGGTTGCAAAGCTATTTGCGGCTATCGTATAGCCCCATTCTCCGAAGGAAGGCACATAGGCATGGTAGGCATCCACCTGAGGAAAGATCTCTTTTACCGTTTTATTGATACACCAGAATGATTTGGGCGCAAAGTAAGGCGACGTTGTCTGCACTACAACGACCGCATCTTTTGAAAGTATATCGTGCAGTGATTTATAAAAGTTTAAGGAGTATAATTTGCCCAAACTATAGTTAGACGGATCCGGAAAGTCAATAATGGCCACATCAAACTTTTCTTTGCAGTTCTTTGTCCAGATATAGGCATCCTGGTTAAACACTTTAACTTTTGCGTCAGTTAAGGAATGCTGATTGAAACCGGTCAGTATTTTATTGGTTTTAAAAAGTTTTGTCATGCCCTCGTCAAGATCGACCAGGGTAATGTTTTTCACCTCTTTATATTTTAATATTTCCCTTACGGCCAGTCCGTCGCCACCACCTAAAACGAGTACATTTTCCACTTTTTTTGCCGCAGCCATTACCGGATGCACGAGTGCTTCATGATAGCGGTATTCGTCGGCAGAGCTGAATTGCAGGTTGTTATTGAGGTATAATTTGTAATCGCTTTTGTTATGTGTCAATACGATGCGCTGGTATGGGGTTGAACTGGTATAGACAATATTTTCACCGTATAATTTCCCTTCCGAAAAAGAAAGAATCGCTTCCGAAAAAAGAAACACCAGAAGCAGGAATACGAAAGAGCCTATCGCTTTTGCTTTAAGGAGATAAGGGCGTTTCAATTCGTTTTTTAAAACAAAACACAATACGATGGCAATACTAACATTGATCATTCCAAAAAACAGCGAGGTTCGCATTACACCAAGCTGCGGCACCAGAACCAGAGGGAATAATATCGAAGCGAGTAAAGCGCCTATATAATCGAATGTGAAAACATTAGACACCAAATCCCTGAAGGCTACCTTATCCTTCAGGATATTCATTAAAAGCGGTATTTCCAGACCAACCAGGCATCCTGTTACAAATACCAGAAGGTATAAGATAAACTGGAAGTAATCGACACTTTCAAATAATAAAAACAAGATTACCGAACTCAGTCCGCCAATTAATCCTACCAGGATCTCAATCTCTACAAAAGTATTGAGCAGGTCTTTCCGGATAAATTTTGAGAAGTAAGAGCCTATTCCCATTGAAAAAAGGTACACTCCAATGATGAACGAGAATTGTTTAACCGAATCTCCTAAAAGGTAACTGGCCAGTGTTCCCGCCACCAGCTCGTATACCAGGCCGCAAGTGGCAATTGTAAATACAGCCATTAGCAGCAGAAATTCAAATTTCAGGTACTTTTTACCCATGTATAGCTGCACTAATAATCATTGATATTCCAATTATAAATGCCGCAAAAACGATGGCAACGGCAATATTATTTTTCTGAACAATTTCTTTCCACGTGTTTTCCGGGGTTAATTTTTCAATGACAAAATAGGCTCCCAAAAGGATCAGTACTCCTAATAGTGAGAAAACAACAGAATTTAAAATCGGTTTTAATGTGATAAGATCCATATATTTTTATTTTTAAAACTATTTATGATAAAAACGTCCAACGTGTGCCCTGCTTCCGTTACTGCTTCCGTATTTTTCTGTTGCAACACAGTCACAGATCCTGTTTCCGGAGAATATAAACTGTAAATACAGCAGATAAACGGCTAGTGCAACCAGCAAAGACCATTTATTATTTTTTATAAAGCTTACAATACTATCCATCTGAAATTAATCGTTTATATAAGGGGAATTCACACTTTCTGCCCATCGCTGTTTTTCAAAATACACGCTTAAATAATACACGATAACCAGAAAAACAATGATTGTTATTACAATTACCCAGACATTCCACATGGAGGCCTGATTCCAGACAGCGGTAACCCTCATATAGGTATTACTATTGTCTTCGGGTGCTTTTTGAGGCGTAATGGTCAAGTGATACTGTCCGGCACTAACGCCACAGATACTGAAATCCTCCGATTTATCTCCTTCAGACCAGTTTTCACCATCGGTATAGCCGTGATAATATTCCACATCTTTATTGGCGTAAATTTCTTCACTTGTTTTTTCATTCACCAAAGCTACCTGAACGTTAGCCCAGGAGTTATCTACTTCTGAAAAAACCGCAACCGTTAAAGGTGCTGCTCCTCCTTTTAAAGTAAAAGAAGGCGATATAAATTCTTTATTATTAAATTCACTAAAGTGAAGGTCCTTACTGACAACAACATTTTCCTCCCTGTCGTTATAAACAAACAGATGGGTTAACAGTATCAGCAGCATACAGGAACACAAAATAAGCGCCAGGTTCCGGATATTAAAAACAAATGGCTGTACGATTCCAATGCCAACGGTTGCAGGCACATAATCCGCTTTAAATGCCTTCTTTATTTTACTTTTTGAAATATGTTCGCCGGTGAATACGGTTTTTTCACTATTTATATTTTCTTTCGAAATAATATAAGGCGGCGCTATGTGCTCTGTCATTCTTATTGCCTTTACCGGCAATTCAAAATCAAAATAACCTTCTGCCGAGGCAATTGTAGCACTGGTACTTTCATACAGGCTATACATAACATCATTATAGGTAATATGCTTCAGTTTCGTGCTTGCCAAATGCGCATCTTCCGTTTCTTCCAGCAATATCCAGTGTCCGTTTGCTTCAGATAAATACCGGAAATTTCCGGCTGCATCCGTTAGTATATATTCCGTCCAAAAGAAATTTTCGGGTATGTTTTTTACAATAATACCCATTATGGTATACTCGACATTCCTCAAGGTTCCTTTCTGCCCCACTTTCAGTCCGTCATATTCCCGCTTGTAGCTGTATTGTTTTCTAAAAACAAAGTCACCCTCTTTATTGGAAAGGTACACACTTTTACAGCCAGGGCAGACAAACTGCACTACTTCAAAATTCACATCAATATCCGTAGCAGTATCACACTGATAACACGTTACTTTCATAAATTATCTGTTAATTTCAAAATCTTTAATAATATCCGCACGAAAGTAACTGATATAATCGTTAGCAATATCTTTAACTTTTCCGGAATTGTCCTGAAGATAATTACACAGGTAAATATCGATTGTCAGCTGATGGAACTCCGGCCAGGTATGAATGCAAATATGGGATTCTTTCAGACATACTGCAATTGTAAAACTATTATTTTCGAAAGAATGTGTTACCAGGCCTACTTTTTCCAGGTTATAGGTTTCCAGAATTTTTTCGGTAAAATCGGCAAAACCCCGGGCATCTTTAAGGATACCGTCGTCCTGTACCGAAAGTGTGAGCAGTTTATGTAAACCGGGTGAATAGGAAGTTTGAATCATTAATTTAATCCCTAAAGGGAAATTTTATAAATACTGTAATTATACGGAGTACTTTATAAAATGTTACAAAAAAAAGCGAAGAAAAATCTTCGCTTTAATATTCCGGTGCTAATTCCACCGCTAATCCGTCTAAATCTTCGGTGATGTGAATCTGGCAACCCAGTCGGCTGTTTGGCTTCACATTAAATGCTTCCGACAGCATGGCTTCTTCGTCATCGCCCATTTCCGGGACCGCTACATCGTTTAAGACATAACACTGACAAGAGGCACACATTGCCATTCCACCGCAGATCCCGATAGTGCCTTCCGGTGCCAGCTCATAGGCTCTGACCAGTTCCATGATATTCATATTCATGTCTGTTGGTGCCTGAACCTCGTGTGTAGCGCCTTCTCTATCGGTAATTGTTATCGTTATATCCTGCGACATTTCTTTTCTATTTACAAAACAGGCTACAGCCCGTTTATTTCTAATCTATCGATTTTACAACTGCTTTTTCAGCTTCTTTACGGGTACCGTCGAAACCGTCCACACCGCTAACCGTTGTATATTTTAACACATATTTTTTACCCGGATTCAGCTTGTTATACACACTCTGACACATCAGCGTAGCTTCGTGGAAACCGCATAAAATCAGCTTTAATTTTCCAGGATAAATATTGATATCGCCAATAGCGTAGATGCCTTCAATATTTGTCTGGTAATCCAGTGCATTGTTCACTTTAATCGCGTTTTTCTCGATTTCCAGTCCCCAGTTTGCAATTGCGCCTAATTTAGGTGTTAATCCAAACAGCGGAATAAAGTAATCCGTAACCACATTCATCCGGGCACCGTTAATTTCGATATCTACCGATTCAACTCGTTCCGAACCTTTAAATCCGACAACTTCTCCCGGTGTAACCAATTTGATTTTTCCCGCTTTTTTCAATTCCTGTACTTTTTCCACAGAATCCAGCGCACCTCTGAACTCGTTTCTTCTGTGAACCAAAGTCACTTCCGAAGCTACATCGGCCAGGAAAATACTCCAGTCCAATGCCGAATCGCCTCCTCCGGAAATAACCACTTTCTTGTTGCGGAATTTTTCCGGATCTTTTACAAAATATTCTACCCCTCTGTCTTCCTGTTCGTAGAATTCCAAATCTTTCAGGATTGGTTTTCTCGGCTCAAAACTACCCAAACCTCCGGCAATCGCAACAGCTTTTGCATGATGCTGCGTTCCTTTATCGGTGGTAACGATAAACGTACCATCTTCCAGTTTTTCTATAGTTTCTGCTTTTTCATTCAGTGTAAAACCAGGCTGGAACTGTTTGATCTGTTCCATCAGGTTGTTCACTAAATCTCCCGCTAAAACGGACGGGTATCCGGGGATATCAAAGATTGGTTTTTTAGGATACAATTCTGTTAATTGTCCTCCGGGCTGCGGAAGACCGTCAATGATATGGCATTTTAATTTTAAAAGTCCTGCTTCAAAAACAGCGAAAAGTCCTGTGGGACCTGCGCCAATAATTAGTATATCTGTTTCAATCATTATTTAATGGATTTTTAAGGACACAAAAGTCCTTAGAATTATTTTCACATTCTATGACAAATATCAAGAAATCTAACAATGGAAAGCATTAAAAAACTATACAGGATAGGATCCTGAAAGCAAAAAGAGTCCCAATTTTCAATATTGTTATCGAAAATTGAGACTTAAATATCCTGAACTTATGCTACATTA
Source organism: Flavobacterium sp. UBA4197 (assembly GCF_002379575.1). Taxonomy (NCBI): domain Bacteria; kingdom Pseudomonadati; phylum Bacteroidota; class Flavobacteriia; order Flavobacteriales; family Flavobacteriaceae; genus Flavobacterium; species Flavobacterium sp. UBA4197. The sequence goes on along the minus strand of NZ_DFUB01000006.1, from coordinate 154,927 downwards.
ACCACAGTCTCGATCTGTGGAGCATATTTTTTTATAGTTGTTTCAACTCCGGCACGCAAGGTCATCTGATTCACGCTACAAGCTGTACAAGCGCCTTCAAGGCGGACTTTCACATGCTTATCATCTTCGATGTCAATAAGTGTGATGTCACCTCCGTCTGAATTCAGGAAGGGACGAATCTCTTCCAGTGCTTTCTCAACGTTTAATTTGATTTCTTCTGTTGTCATTTTATTTCTTTTTTACAGCTGAACATCCAGCCATCGTGGTAATTTTTATTGCTTCTGTAGGAGGCAGACTTTCATTTCTGTCTACTACTTCCTGTACTACGGAACGCGCTAAGTCTTCAAATGCTTTTTCTACCGGAGAAGCGGTCTGTAAAGCCGCCGGACGACCGTAATCGCCTGCTTCCCTGATACTCTGAACAATTGGAATTTCTCCTAAAAACGGCACCTGTAAATCTTCTGCCAGGTTTCGCGCACCTTCTTTTCCGAAGATGTAGTATTTATTATCTGGTAATTCTTCCGGTGTAAAGTAGGCCATGTTTTCAATAATTCCTAAAACCGGAACATTGATGCTTTCTGCCTGGAACATTGCCACACCTTTTTTAGCATCGGCCAAAGCGACTGCCTGTGGCGTACTTACCACTACCGCTCCAGTAATAGGCAAGGACTGCATCAGGGACAAATGGATATCTCCGGTTCCCGGTGGTAAATCCAGTAACATAAAGTCTAATTCTCCCCAATCGGCGTCAAAAATCATCTGGTTTAATGCTTTTGAAGCCATTGGTCCTCTCCAGATTACTGCCTGATCCGGATTTGTAAAAAATCCGATGGATAGTATTTCCACGCCATAACTCTGAATCGGTTTCATTTTTGATTTGCCATCCACTTCAACAGAAATAGGTCTGGCCTTTTCAACGTCAAACATGATAGGCATCGACGGTCCGTATACATCGGCATCCAGGACACCAACTTTAAAGCCCATATTAGCCAGTGTTACCGCTAAGTTAGCCGTTACAGTAGATTTTCCTACTCCTCCTTTTCCGGAAGAAACCGCAATAATATTACTGATTCCCGGAATTGATTTGCCTTTAATTTCCGGTTTTTCAGGGGCTTCAACTTTTATATTTACTTTTACTTTGGCTTTATCGTAAACCTGCTCATGAATTACTTTCATGATATCCACCTCAGCACGTTTTTTGATATGCAGTGCCGGCGTGTGCAACAATAAATCGACTACAACCTCATCTCCAAAAGTGATTACATTTTGAACAGCACCACTTTCAACCATATTTTTACCTTCTCCAGCTATGGAAATGGACTCCAATGCTTTAAGAATTTCTTTTCTATCTAATTTCATTATATTATTTTCTTTAAGTCGTTTATTAAGACTGACTCTATCTTGCAAAGATAAGATGAAAAGTTCTTAAAATAAAGATAAAGAATTGTATTTGTTTATAGTGCGATAGAGTTGTTTCTCCCCGGTCATTATCCCTCCAAAACCACCGTAATTACAATAGTTACCAGCTGTTTCCCCATGCTCCTTTCCTGTTGAAAAGATTTTCAGGCAATTAAAATCTACTTAAAAGTTCACATTTTATCATCAAAACTGCCCTTTCTTTAAAAAAAATGCTGTGACTGAAAAAATCCAGTCACAGCAAAAGGTAGTTATAATAATAGCCAATACTATTCGTACTTCAGGTATCGCAATACATCCACCCGCGTAGCCTGATAGGCTTTCGAAAGGACGATCAGCAGTGTTAAAAACATCAGCACCAGGAATCCGATAATGAAAGGACTCACCGCGATTGTTATTCGGAACGCAAAGTTTTCCAGCCATTTATTGAGCAGATAATAAACCGGGAAAGTTGCTGCAACAAATCCGATTATTCCGAAAATAAGGTATTGTAAAGACAGTTCTTTCAGCAAGGTTTTGGTTTCGGCGCCCAATGTTTTGCGAATGGCAATTTCTTTCATTCTTCTTTCAATCGAATAGGATGCCAGTGCAAATAATCCGAATAACGCGATCAATATCACCACTCCGTTTAGCAAGGCAAACAGGTTTCGTTGTTTGACATAGGCGGCATAGGTTCTGGCAAATTCCTTGTTTACAAAATCATATTTAAACGGGTAATCCGTATCTACTTTTTTGGTCCAGAATTTTTCCAGTGCTGCTATGGTTTTTTCCATGTCCTCCGGTGACATTTTAACATACACCCGGCTCATGGTTTTACCCATCCATGGAATGGTTTTAATATGGAAAAAGACCATCGGCGGGATTTTTTCGTGCAATCCGAAAAGGTGGAAATCATCGGCAATTCCTACTATTTTAAGTTTGTTGCCATTCCATGAAATTTCTTTTCCTAACGGTTCTTTCTCGTTTAGCCTGTCCAGTGCTGTTTTATTAAGGATCACCGAATCAATCGTGTCTGATGCAATACCCGGCGACAGGTTTCTACCTTCCAGCATTTTGATATCGAGCATTTTCAGCATTCCAAAATCGATTGCCATATTTTGTCCCTGGACCGCCACATCTTTATAATTAAATCCGGATGTTGAGGTTGCTCCGCTGCCACTGAAATTGAAAGTTCCTGCCGAAACGTCCTGCACGCCTTTAATTTTCATCAGCTCTTTTTTAATGGTGGCATAGCGTTCAAAATTCCCTTCGTTGCTGATTCTTCTAAAAGAAATATCAATAACCTGATTTCCCTGAAAGCCCAGTTCTTTGTTCATCATGAAGTTCACCTGCTGGTAAACGATATAGGACCCTATTATAAAAAAAGTGGCTATCGTAAACTGAAGGATCAGCATTCCGTTTCGCAGCCATACTCCGTTCTTACTGCGTCCGAAATTTCCTTTCAGTACTTTCAGGGTTTCGAAATTGGATACATAAACTGCCGGAAAAATTCCGGCCACCAGAATAACAACCAGCACAATACCCAGTAACTGTAAATAAAACTGGCTTCCTTCCAGCTCAAGCGATTTTTCTAAAAAGGAGTTGTAATACGGCAGCGATAGTTCCACTAACATAAGCGACAACACCACGGCACAGCAGACCACTAAAATGGTTTCGAAAACAAATTGCTGTATAATTTGTTTTTTAGTAGCTCCGATAATTCTTCTGACGCCTACTTCTTTGGCTCTTTTGATGGCATTTGCCGTTGTCAGGTTTACATAATTAACGATGGACAATACTAAAATAAGTACCGATAAGCCGATCATGATTACCAAAAACTGATAGTTTCCTTTTTTCTCCGGGAGAATACTGACATTCTCATTAAGCCTTGCCGTTTCTAACGAACTGAGCCCGGATTTGGTCGCACCATATCTTTTTACAAATTCCGGACCGCTCAATCCCTGCTCTTTAGCCATTTTTAATGTGGTGTTCTCATAATAGATCCTGTCTATTGTTTTGATCACCGCAGCTGTTTTTGCCGGATTTTTCAGTTTTAGCAACAGTCCGTAATTATAGTTCCCCCACTGGTCGCTATTTTCCTGCAGGCTTGATGCGATCAGATTGGTAACAACTTCCGGTGCCAGTGACGATTTCCCGGGAATGCGGTATACGCCCCGGATCATAAAAATTCTTCCGGAGTATTCTACCTGTTTTCCTAACGGCTCTTCCTCTTTAAAGAGCAGCTTGGCCGTGCTTTCTGAAATCGCCATACTATTGCCATCCTGTATAGCCGTTTTCGGGCTTCCTTTGACAAATTCAAAAGGAAAAAAGGAAAAGAAGTTGCTCTGGGCATCAATAATTTTATTGATTAATTCTTTTTTGCCTTTGTAGCTTACAATTTCCTCATAATACCACGGATTGTAATAGCAATAGCTATCAATATCCTTAGACGTCTTGATTACTATCGGTCCAAGCGGAGCCGGATTGGAGGCCCAGATACCGGCATCGCCCATATCGTTAAACACTTCAAATATCTTTTCTTTTTCCGGATTCCAGGCATTGTACGAATGTTCCTCATTCCTGTACAGGATGGCAAAGATCAATCCCGAAATCCCGATACTCAGCCCCAATACATTCAGTATTGAGAACAGTTTGTTTTGTTTAAAATGATAAACAAATATTTTTAACCAGTTTAAAATCATAGTTTTATATTTTTAGAAAAACACCTTATTGTTCAGCCATGTGCTGTTTCACAAACCGGAATTACTGTTCACAATTGCATTCCCAGGCAAAAGCATTCAGGGTGTTCAACAGTACTAAGCCATTGTTCTTTTCAGTGTTCTCATTTTATCTTTTCTGAACCTTCCTATTCGGCTGAAATTTTACCCAAAGTTGCTTTTTGCTGGCTTATATTTTTAGGTGTTCCGTAATATTTAACAACAGCCGTTGAATTAGCCGATACATCCAGTGAGTTCTTTACATTTACCGTAACCACTGCGGCACTTTCTGCCTTTACCACAGCATTTTGTACCACAAGGTCTTTTGCTTTACAAAACGAACTGCTGGCGGTTTCAAGTTTCATATTTTCGGCTTTGCCGGTCACTTTCAGGGTGGAGGCACCGGAAAGATTTGCGCCGAGATCTTTGGTTTCAATATTTCCTTTAAAAGTTGCCGCCGAATTGAGTTTCAATACCGCTTCTGTAGCTTTTATGTTTCCGGAAAATACCGCCCCGGAAGCCAGATCAACAACCGCTTTTTTAACCGTAATGGTGTTTTCTGACGAAAATCCGGCACCGGAATCAATTTTAAAAGACGCTACATTGGGTGCTGTTACCGACACTTTTAATACCTGAAAATTGTTTGTACCTTTTTTGGACTGTACACTGATTTTCAGTGTTTCACCTTTTACGGCCGTAACTATCTGCTTTAATTTATCTTCATTATCGGATTCCACTTTTACCGTCGTGGTATTCCCTTGTGTAAAAAACACCTGAACGCCTTTGGAAACTTCAATTTTGGTAAAACCGGCAATCGCTCTGTTTTCGGAAACCTGGGCATTACAAAGTAATCCTACAAGTCCTATCGTTGCTGTAATAATAAATCGTATCATGGTTGTGTCTGTTTAAGGTTAGTTTTCTTTTGCGTCAACAAAGACGTCTACATTTCTGGAATTGTTCTTTTCGGAAAGAATGGTGCCGTCTTTCATGTAAATTGTTTTCTGCGAGAAAGAAGCGTCATAATCCGAGTGGGTCACCATTAGTATCGTAGCTCCTTTTGCGTGCAAATCTGTCAGTAACTCCATTACTTCATTTCCGTTTTTACTATCCAGGTTTCCGGTAGGTTCATCGGCAAGGATAATTTTAGGGTCGTTAATTAAAGCTCTGGCTACGGCTACACGCTGCTGCTGTCCGCCGGAAAGCTGCTGCGGATAATGTTTTAAACGGTGTGAAATGGACAGTCTTTGCGCTATTGCTTCGACTTTTTTCTTTCTTTCGGCAGCATTCACATTGTTATAAATCAGCGGCAGCGCTATGTTATCATACACCGAAAGCTCATCGATCAGGTTAAAATTCTGAAAAATAAACCCGATGTTTTGTTTTCTCACTTTGGCTTTCTCCACTTCTTTTAAGCCGTTGATTTCCTGATTCAGCATCAGGTAACTGCCGCCGGAAGCGCTGTCCAAAAGTCCTACAATGTTTAGCAATGTCGATTTCCCACAGCCGGAAGGTCCCATAATGGTCACAAAATCGCCTTCATTAACCTGTAAGGATATTCCGTTTAAGGCGGCTGTTTCGACTTCTTCCGTTCTAAAAACTTTTGAAAGATTTTCGATTTTTATCATAACTGTTCGTTTATTGATTGATGATTGATTTCTTAATTATTTTTTTTTGGCCTGTTCGTAAAACAGCACCGTTTGTTTTATTTTTTCCACATTGGGCATCCCTTGTCAGATTGCTTTTACCTGCTTTAAAGCGGCTGCTAAATGTATATGTTTTTTAGTCGTCACGACTGCAAAAGTTACGGCTTTATCTTTTATACAAGCTGCTTTTGCTGGCGGTTTCTCTTTTAATGATGCTATTTTTCCAGATTTAATACAGTTATCTCCTGATAATCTTTATAGGAAGAGGTAATCACTTTTTCCCCTGCTTTTAAGCCGTCCAGCACTTCAAAGTACAACGGGTTTTCCCTTCCCAGTGTTATCGATCTTCTTACGGCTTTATTTCCCTGAACCACGAAAACCCATTTCCCGGAAGTTTCCTGACTGAAATTGCCTTTAGGCAATACAATTTTCCTGGTGCTTTCGGAAAGGATCAGCTTTACGCCAAAGCTTAATCCCTGCTGTAAATCCAGTTCTTTTTCACTTTCAAAGTTCATCTCAATCTGGAATTTGCCTTCTTTTACTTCCGGAATCACTTTTGAGATGATAACGTTCACCTGTTTGTCCTTATATTCTATCGTTCCTTTTTGTCCCGTAGCGACTCTTTCCAGATAAAACTCGTCTATTTTTGCCATTAGCTTGTACCCTTTCATAACGTCAATCTTACCGATACTTTCTCCTGCCTGATAGGTTTTCCCTAATATAGGTTCAAAAGAGGACAGTCTGCCGGATAAAGGGGCGGTAACCAGGAAGTTTTTCTTATTGCTTCTTAAAATCTCGAGGCTTTTTTCCATTGTTGCAATCGACCGGTTGATCTGGCCGATTTGTACGCGGTTGGTTTGTTTTTCTTTTTGGATACTCTGCTGGATAATATTTTTTCTTTCCTGCTGAAAACGAAAACTCTCCTTAGTGGTTTCCCAGTCGTTTTTAGCAATGATCTCTTTTCGAAACAGTCTTTCATTCAGATCATATAGTTGTTTGGCAGCATTGTAATCGTGCTCAATTGCAATAAGGTCTTTTGCCAGATTCAGTTCCTGATTCCGGATATCCAGACGTGCCTTGTTTAAATTATTAATCTGTTCAATAATGGAAGTTTCCTGCGTCAGGTAACTGAGTTCCGTATTCGGGTTGTACAATTTTGCCAAAGCCTGTCCTTTTTCAACATTATCACCGTTTCCTACAAAGATCTCCTGAACGGAACCCCCTTCAACAACATTAATCAGCATGGAATGCAACGGCTCCACTTTTGCCTGGAAGGCTATAAAATCTTCAAAGTATTCTTTTTCTACAGTTTTTACAATGATTTCACTTTGGCTGATATTCAGACTTCTTTCATTGGTAATCATTGCATAAGCAAAATAACCCGCCGCTAAAAAGAGCAAAATAAATCCGATACGATAGCTATTTTTTCTATTTTTACGGGTAATAACGGTGTCCATTTTTATTTGTTTTTGTTGTATTATCCATAGTCAATTTTGTGCCATAGATTTATAAATCAAAAACTTGCTAAAAATCAAGCCTTTCCCAATCAATCAAAATAAAGCGGTGTTCATTATCGGACACTTTTTGTACGAAATCGAACAGCCATGAAAAAAATGCAAGCCCAAATTTTAATCATCGATGACCAGGAAGACATTCTTTTGTCGGCAAAACTGCTGTTAAAAAAACATTTTGAAACCATCCTTACGGTAAGTTCTCCTAAAAAAATTGTGCAGTTGCTTGCCGATAATCCCATTGATGTTGTTTTGCTGGACATGAATTACCGTATTGGTTTTGAAGATGGCCGCGAAGGAATTCACTGGCTGAAAGAGATCAAAACCCTTTCTCCCAATACGATCGTGATCTTAATGACGGCTTTTGGCAAGGTGGAAACGGCAGTGGAAGGCTTAAAAAGCGGTGCTTTTGACTACATCATGAAACCCTGGGACAACGAGCAGCTGATCTCGTTACTGCAAAATGCCGTTTTAAAGAGCCGGAAAGAAACTAAAAAGTCGGAAGCACTCCCTAAAAACAAAGTTATTTTTACCGGTAGTTCCGCCGCTATAAAACAGGCGTATGCCATTGCCGAAAAAGTAGCCCGAACGGATGCCAACGTGCTGGTACTGGGTGAAAACGGTACCGGAAAATATGTTTTTGCCGAATATATTCATCAAAATTCCAATCGTAAAGACAAGCCTTTTATTCATGTTGATCTGGGTTCCTTAAATGAGAATATTTTTGAAAGTGAGCTTTTCGGCTATGCCAAAGGGGCTTTTACCGATGCCAAGACCGATACCCCGGGGCGCTTTGAAGCGGCTCAGAACGGCACTATTTTTTTAGACGAAATCGGAAACATTCCCCTGCACCTGCAATCCAAATTACTGCAGATCATTCAGAATAAAACGGTTACCCGGCTTGGCGAAGCAAAACCAAGACCGCTGGATGTGCGTATCATTACCGCTACCAATCTGGATTTAAAACAGGAAGTTGCTTTTAAAAATTTCCGGGAAGATTTGTTTTACCGGATCAATACCATGGAAATCCTGTTACCGCCTTTGCGAAACCGGAAAGAAGATATTATTCCGATGGCTGATTTTTTACTGACGCAAATGATGGCAAAGTACAACCGCGAGCGTATTACGTTTGCTGAAAAAGCACTTCAAAACATCGAAAAACACGCCTGGAACGGTAATATCCGCGAAATGGAAAACCGGATTGAGCGCGCTGTTATTCTATGTGAAAACAGTACCATAACCGCAACCGACCTGGATCTGACCGTTATTGTACCGGTGGAAACAGCTACCGAGGAGATCCAGCTATCCGATATTGAAAAGGCTACCATAGAAAAAATACTGGCCAAACATCACAACAACATTAGCAAAACCGCCGAAGAGTTAGGGCTTTCCCGTGCGGCTTTATACCGGAGAATAGAGAAGTTTAAAATTGACGTAAAAGAATAAATCCCGTTTCGATGACCAAATCCTGGAGAGTTCATAATGCTTTGTTTTTGCGGCTGTTTGTCATTTTACTAACAACCGGGCTTGGCCTGTTTTTATTTCAGAAAGGGCTCACCTACAGTCTGTTTTGCTGTATCTGCCTGCTGGCACTGCTTTTGCTCGAGCTTTACTTTTTTTTCAAGAATGTATTTTCCTTTTACGACAAAACCATTTCGGCTATTTTACAGAATGATTTTTCGTCCAGTTATTCGAAAGAATACCAGTTCGGGAATTATAAAAAGCTATACGAACTGTATGACGTTTTAAAAACAAGAGCACAGGAACAGACTTCCAGAGAAATCATTTACCAGTCCATCCTGAACAATATTGACAGCGGCGTTCTTATTCTTGAAAAAGAAAGCGACGAGTGGAATATCTTTTTAATGAATGACTATTTTTCCGATTATTTTACGGTGCCCAAGGTGTCTAAATGGTTGTATTTAAAAAACCAGCTGCCAGCTTTTTGCAAGGTCATTGAAGACAATAATTTTGAGGAACTTAAAGCTCCTGTACAAATACGGGTTAACGAGAACAGCGATCCGCAAACGTTTATACTCCAGTCATCATTAAGCAAGGCGAACAATAAAGAATACTATATTATACTGCTGGATTCCATTCAGCGGGTTATTGAGAAAAAAGAAAAAGAAGCCTGGATCAACCTGATGAAGGTTATCTCGCATGAGCTGATGAATTCCCTGACGCCCATCCGTTCCTTATCGCAAAACCTCCAGGACATTGTTAACCAGGACACACTTTCCAATGAAGATTTCGAAGACATCCGCCTGAGTCTTTCCACCATTGTGAACAGAAGTGACCAGTTACAGTTTTTTGTTGACAATTACCGGAAACTGGCGATGCTTCCTTCCCCTCAAAAAACAAAAACGGAACTTAAAATACTGCTTGACGAATGCATTGCGGTCATGGCCCCGCTTTTTAAGAAAAACGGCATTACCCTTCACAATACGGTTGATTTTAACCGACAGTTGCACCTTGACAAACAGCAAATGGAACAGGTTATTATCAATTTGTTTACGAATAGTATTTTTTCACTGGAAAACAGCGATGCTGAAGATCGATTTATTGAAGTGGCGGCATCGTTTAGCAACAATCGTTTTTACCTGACTATTTCCGATAACGGTTTTGGGATTGACGCGGCTATTAAGGATAAAATTTTCCTGCCGTTTTTTACCACACGTAAAGACGGTGCCGGTATTGGCTTAACGCTTTCCAAGAATATTATTGAAGCACACGGAGGCTATCTGAGTTACCAGAGTGACGAGCAGAAAACAACTTTTATAATCTGCCTGATTGAGAACAGTCCGAAAGAGCCGTCTTAAAACTGAACCTCCGGTTCCCAGAGTACTTTTTTAAAATCAACCACCTGATTGTTTTTCACTTTTATGCCTTCGCTTTCCAGCAATTGCTGCATCAGGTTGGTACCTTCAAAGTGGTGTTTCCCGGAAAGCAGTCCGTTTCTGTTGACCACACGATGTGCCGGCACATCATCTTTTCCATGTGCGGCATTCATTGCCCAGCCTACCATTCTGGCAGAACGTGCCGCACCCAATGCTTTTGCAATAGCACCGTAGGAGGTTACTCTTCCGTAGGGAATCTGCCGGACAACGGCATAGACTTTTTCAAAAAAATTGTCGTTAACGGCTGTCATTAGCCCAGGTAATTGTTGATTAATTTAACCAGGGTGATAACGGATACCAGCCCGGTGATGGACCCGATAATGTAGTTGATATTGTTCATCAGGAAAGACGGTTTTTTTTCCTCTTTCTTTTTAAAGAACAGTATGTACATATAGAATACCAGGAAAGAACCTAAAACCGCTCCGAATACAAATAATGAAATATAGGACTGGTTAAAAAAGAAGTACCCGTTTCGGGAAAGCCATACACTCACGAATACATAATACGGAATCGGGAATAAATTCAGGGCAGACAGCAGCATTCCTAAAAAGAACCGGCTGGTCTTGCTCCTCATTTTTAATTCTTCCTTTTGTTTTTTCGGTTTGTTGGCTGCTGTAAAAAAGTAAATCGTCAGCAAAACAAAAATCCCAAGTCCGATTTCCTGTAAAAGGTTAATGACATCGGGATTTCTGTCTATAAATTTTGCAAACAGAACCGCCATATAGGTTTGAAAAAGGACAGTGAGTGTCGCCCCTAAAGCAAACATAACGGCTTTATTTCTGCCATCTCTTACGCTAACTTTTGCAGCAGTCATGTTGAGCAATCCAGGCGGAGTGATTCCGATGGATGCTGCTGTAAAACCCAGAATAAGCGGCATAAAATAGTTCATCTACTTAATTTTAAATTGTATGTAGGTAATGGCTTTATTTTGTTCTAAATACTGTTTTTCATAAAAGGTCTGGATCGCTGTTACCACTTCCGGAGCGCCTTCATTTTTGTATACATTGTGGTTCGCATAAATAACCTCATGTCCTTCTCCGTGAAGCAATCCTAACGTATAGCCGTGCATAAATTCGCTATCCGTTTTCAGGTTCATCAATCCGTCTTTTTTCAGTATTTTTTTATAACGCTGTAAAAACTCCGTATTGGTCATGCGGTGCTTGGTACGTTTGTATTTGATCTGCGGATCCGGAAACGTGATCCAGATCTCATCTACTTCATTTTTATCAAAAACATGTTCGATAAGCTCAATCTGCGTACGCAAAAAAGCCACATTGTGCAATTCGTTCGCTACAGCTGTTTTAGCTCCTCTCCAAAATCGTGCCCCTTTGATATCGATACCGATAAAATTTTTATCCGGGTAACGTTCTGCCAAACCTACAGAATATTCTCCTTTTCCGCAACCCAGTTCTAAAACCAGCGGGTTGTCGTTTTTGAAAAATTCTTTATTCCACTTTCCTTTTAACGGAAAAGAATCCGTTACTACCTCTTCTCTTGTTGGCTGAAAAACATTACCGAAAGTCTCGTTTTCCTTAAATCTTTTTAATTTATTTTTACTTCCCACGACTAAACTTAAAATTTTGGTAAAATTACGGAAATATCCAAGAACAAAAATAGTTTTACTTTGCACTTATCAAACAAGTTATTAAAGATACTTATTTTGAACGAAACTTCAGACAATTTTAATCGTTAAGTTTCCGTTATGCATGCTAATCTTTGGAAAAAACTTGTTCTTTCAGCGTTTGATTTGGGTTGTTTTTTCAAAAAGGGTTTCCAATGCTATCGGGATTAAGAGAAAAACTTTTGGAAAATTTGTAAAATGCATAAAGTACATAAAAAAAGAATTTTAGTTGCCCCGTTAAACTGGGGATTAGGCCATGCCACACGATGCATTCCTATTATCGAGGCTTTGGAAAATAACGGTTATCAGCCGGTAGTTGCTTCCGATGGTGTTGCTTTATCACTATTGGAAAAAGAGTTTCCGCATTTGCAGACACTGGAATTGCCTTCCTATAAAATCCAGTATGCCCAAAACGGCGCCAATTTTAAATGGAAGCTTATTTCGCAGATCCCGAATATGGTTAAAGCCATGCGCACGGAGCACAGCACCATAGAACGCTGGATCGATGAGCATGAGATTGACGGTATTATATCGGACAATCGCCTGGGATTGTATTCCAATAAGGTCCCAACGGTGTTTATAACGCATCAGCTGAATGTGCTAACCGGAAATACTTCCTGGATAACAACCAAAATACACCATCAGTTTATTAAAAAGTTTAATGAATGCTGGGTTCCCGATATTGCCGGAACACCCAATCTTTCCGGTAAATTAGGACATCTGGACAGCTCTTCACTAAACGTGAAATACATTGGCCCGTTGAGCCGTCTGCACAAAAAAGCAGTCGAGCCGATATATGACCTTATGGTTATCCTTTCCGGACCGGAGCCGCAACGCACCCTGCTGGAAGAGAAGCTGAAACTGGAGCTGAAATATTTTGAAGGCAAGATCATTTTTATCAGAGGCGTGATCGAAGAAGAGCAGACCATTACCCGCCGACTGAATTTTACCTGTTATAATTTTATGAATACGGAAGAGCTTGAAATGGCTTTTAACCAAAGTAAAATCGTATTGAGCCGCTCCGGATATACGACTATCATGGATTTGGCACAACTGGGCAAAAAAGCTTTTTTTATTCCCACACCCGGACAATATGAACAGGAATATCTGGCTAAAAAATTAAAGAAAAAAGGATTGATCCCGTATTCCAGACAGGAGGATTTTAAAGCAGACGACCTGCTTCAGGTGGCCCTGTATAAAGGGTTAAAGAATGTTACCCAGGAAATAACCTGGAGGCAATTATTTAGTCTTTTCGAGCGTAAAGGAAAACTCTGAGCCAACGCCGAGTTTGCTTTCCACATAAATGCGCTCGTCATGGGCTTCAATTAAATGCTTTACAATAGCCAGTCCCAGACCGGAACCGCCTTCCGAACGGGCTCCGCTTTTATCGACACGGAAGAATCGTTCGAACAAACGCGAAATGTATTGCTTCTGAATTCCTTCACCGTTATCGGTAACACGGATGATCACTTTATTGTTCACCAGGTCTTCAATGCTAACCTCTGTTGTTCCGTTTTCTTTTCCGTACTTAATGGAGTTTTCAACCAGGTTGGTCACTACCTGCTGAATTCTTTCCTTGTCGGCAAAAACCTTAATCGCTTTCGGGTATTTGCGGTCAAACATCAGCATGATGTTTTTCTGGTCGGCACGCATTTCAAGCAGGTCAAAAACATTCTGAACAACATCTACAATATTGAATTCGGTAAATTCAAGGTTCAGATCCCCGGCTTCCAGTTTGGTAATCATATCCAGATCTTTTACGATATAGATAAGGCGTTCCACTCCTTTTTCGGCACGCTGCAGGTATTTTTTACGGATGGTTTTATCGTTCATCGCGCCATCCAGCAACGTGAGCAGGTAGCCCTGAACCGTAAACAGCGGTGTTTTTAATTCGTGAGAAACATTGCCCAGAAATTCTCTTCTGTATTCCTCACGAATTTTTAAGGTTTCTATTTCAATTTTTTTGTCTTTGGCAAATTTTTGCACTTCGTTCATTAAAGTCGCCATATCTGTAGTAACCGGCTGACTTCTGAGTGTGGAAGAATCCAGAAGCGAAACATCGTCATAGATTTTTTTCACTCTTCTGTAAATAAAGCGTTCCACACGGTATTGCAGAACGAAAAAGGAAAAGAAGTATACGCCTAAAGCAAAAACAATACAGAATTTGTAATTCAGTTCAAAAAACCAATAGGTCAATCCTGCAATTAATAAAGTTGAAAAAATGGTAATATAAAGTGCAGATTTAACCGCAAATCTGTATGATTTTTTAAAGCTTATGGACATTTATATTTCTAATTTGTAACCTACTCCTTTGATGGTTTTAAACAATTCGTCGCCGATTTTTTCTCTTAGTTTTCGAATGTGAACATCAATTGTTCTTCCACCTACAACTACTTCATTACCCCAGACTTTATCCAGTATTTCTTCACGTTTGAATACTTTTCCGGGTTTTGAAGCCAACAGGTAAAACAGTTCGAATTCTTTACGGGGAAGGATAATCTCTTCACCTTCTTTTACGATTTTGTACTCTTCGCGGTTGATTTCTATTTCACCTACTCTAAGCACATCACCCTGCTGCTCTTCTTCTTTTAAGCGGCGCAATAAGGCTTTTACCTTGCTCACAAGCACTTTTGGTTTGATTGGCTTGGCGATATAATCATCTGCTCCGGCATCAAAACCTGCAACCTGCGAATAATCTTCACTTCTTGCCGTTAAGAACGTAATAATAACATTGGCTAATTCGGGAATTTTACGAATGTTCTCACACGCTTCCATTCCATCCATTTCCGGCATCATTACATCCATAATGATTAGTTGCGGCATTTCTTTTTTTGCCTTTGCAATCGCTTCTCTTCCATTGCTGGCAGTCACGATTTGATAACCTTCCTGTGATAGATTATACCCTACAATTTCGAGGATATCTTGCTCATCATCAACCAATAAAATCTTAATGTCTTTTTTCTTCATAATGGACACTGTATGTGTGTTTTCGGGTTGTAAAGGTAAAGATAATACAAAACGATTACATGTGTTAACGATTATTTAATCTGTTAACGTTTTAGTAATAAATACCCAACAAAAGCATAACAAGTCACTAACCTCAAGTTAACGCTCACCAAGTTCCTTTGCACAAAATTTAATAAACACACAATGAAATTTAAATTATTATTAACAACATTATTGTTCACGGTCTTTGCCTTCGCACAAAAGGGAACTGTCAAGGGTACCATTACAGACAAAGAAATGAACAATGAACCGTTACCTTTTGCCAGTATAACAATTAAAGGTACAACAATTGGAGCAAGTACAGACGAAAAAGGTAATTTTAGTCTGAGTGTTCCGGAAGGAAATCACATTTTGATGATTGCCTTCTTAGGCTACGAAACTACTGAAGTGCCTTTTAAAATAGCTTCAGGAGAAACAAAAACCATTGACAAAGCAATTGGTGCAAACGGAGTACAACTGGAAGATGTTGTTCTTAAAATAGAAACCAGCCGTCAGAAAGAAAGTGCTTTATTAGTAGAACAGAAAAAAGCAATTGAAATAAAACAGAGTATCGGAGCGCAGGAATTATCCCGAAAAGGGGTTAGCGATGTGGCAACAGCTGTAACCAAAACCACAGGGATCACCAAACAGGAAGGTTCCGGGAATATTTATGTGAGAGGTTTGGGCGACCGTTACAACTCCACCACCATGAACGGCCTGCCGATTCCTTCAAACGATCCGGAAAAAAAGAATATCAAACTGGACATTTTCCCTACAGACATTGTAGAATATGTATCTATTGACAAAGTATACAACGGAAAAGTTTCCGGAGATTTTGCCGGAGGTAACGTAGATATCGTATCGAAAGACTATAAAGGTAAAGGATTTTTAAAATTGGACATCGGTTCTAATGTAAACACGAACGCACTGGCAGAGGACAATTTCAGCCTGCAGAAAGGACCAAACAGCTTTGGTTTCAGCAATCAGGCGAATCCGAAAACAATTGCTGCCTACGATTTTCAGTCATGGCAGCTGGAAGGTAAAACTCCGGTAGCCGGATCATTCGGAATTTCCGGAGGTAAATCATTCGACATCGGAGCAGAAGGAAAATTAAGCGTTTTCGCAACCGGATCTTTCAGTAATGAATATACTTCCAAAAGAAACGGTAGCGCAAAAGGAAGCGTTAGCGGTGACGGAAGTTTGATCAACAAAAATTTCAAAACCTATACTTCAATGGGTTACAACACCAACACCACCGGATTGGTAAATGTTGGCTACAAAATAAACAACAACCACAAAATCAGTTTCAACTCCCTGTTCATCAACTCTTCCAGCCAGGTTAAAGATGAGTATTTCGGATATGTTGCCGATTTGGAAGATACCGGAAATGGTTTGATCCGTCGTTCCCAATATGTTAAAAACACCCTTTTTGTAAATCAGTTATTGGGAGAGCACACGATCAGCAGCCGTTCAAAATTCAACTGGGGTGTAGCCCAAAACAACATCACAGGCGATACACCGGACAGAATGTACAATTCTTTTAAAAAGACTGACGAAGGTTATGTACTGATCAGTAAATCAAAACCGGACAACCACCGTTATTTCCAGAGATTGAAAGAGTATGAAACCGTTGCCAATGCCGCTGTTGACTATAAATTCAAAAAAGATGGAGAAGGTGATTTTAAAGGAAAATTCACATTAGGGTATAACGGTCGTTTTAAAAACAGAGATTTTAAAGCTACACAGTTCAACTTCAAAACGGAAGGTCCTTATCTGGGTACTCTTGTTGATCCTGACAACCTGGATTTGTTTTACAACCAGCAAAACCTGAACAATGGTTACTTTAACGTGAGTACCTTCATTGGAAACTCAGAAATCAGCAATGCCCTGGATCCTCAAAAATATTCCGGAGAGCAGATTATTCACGGAGGATTCTTAAATACCGAGTACAAATTCAGCAACAAGCTTACTGCGGTTTTAGGTTTACGTGCCGAGTATATTTTCCAAAAAGTAAACTGGAAAACACAGCTTGACCCGACCGGTGACAAAGATGAATTCGATAAAGTGACTTTCTTACCGAATTTAATCATGAAATACGAATTGAACGAAAAGCAGAATCTTCGTTTGGGATTAAGCAAAACCTATACACTTCCTCAATTTAAAGAAAGAGCTTTATTTATCTATGAAGATGTTACAGAGGTAAAAATCGGTAACCCGGATTTATATCCTTCAGACAACTATAACTTAGACTTAAAATGGGAAATGTTCCCTAAAAATGACGAGTTACTATCTTTCACTGCTTTTGGTAAATATATTGTTAATCCTATCAACGAAGTTACGATCGCTTCTTCTACTAACGATATTTCTTTTATCAATACCGGAGACAGAGGTTATGTAGCCGGTGCCGAAGCAGAATTCAGAAAGTTAATTTTTGAATCCGGTGAGAACAACACTAAAAAGCTGACAGCAGGCGTAAACGCTTCTTATATGTATACAACCCAGGACCTGAATACGTCAAAGGTTGAGAACGAAACAAGATACCAGGTACAGTTCACAAACGCTAAAAGCGCTTTTACAGGAGCTTCTCCATTGTTGTTAAATGCTGATATTTCATTCTTAAAAGAATGGGATAATAAAAATGCGAATGTTTCCACAACTCTGGCTTATTCGTATTTCTCAGACAGGATTTATGCTATCGGAACAAACTACAGAGGCGACCAGGTTGACAAAGCCGTAGGCACACTGGACTTTATCCTGAAATCCAAAATCAACAAAAACTTAGGTTTTGGTTTCACTGCAAAAAACCTGTTAAATCCAAAAATCGAACGTGTTCAGGAAAACGATAACGGCGACATCACATTATTAACTTATACTAAAGGTTTGAACCTGAGTTTTAACGTTAGTTACCAGTTTTAAGAAAACAATACAGAAACACAAAGGAGCACGATCGTGCTCCTTTTTTATTTGCAGCAAGATTACTTAACACAAGAAACATTCTCTTAATAATTAGGACAAAATAAGTTAATCTAACATTGATAATCGCTTAACCTGTTTCCAGAAAAATCAGAGCACTTTTGCATCAAGACATAACTAAAAAATTATTTAGAAAAAAAATGAAAAAATCGATTGTAAAATTATTTGGAATTTTCGCAGTAACTGCAGGGATCTTAACAGGTTGTTCTTCTTCTGATGACGATAACAACAATAACTCCCAGCCATCTTCTTCTTTCGTTGCTAATGCAAACGATTTCAAAGGAGTAATCAATGATGGTACGGTAACTTTAGTTGCTGGTGTAACTTATAAGCTTACAGGTAAAATTCAAGTAAATAACGGTGCTACATTAACAATTCCTGCTGGAACAAGAATTGAAGGCACTGGAGGAACATCTGCTTATATCGCAGTTGCTCAAGGTGGTAAAATCAACGTTTTAGGCACAGCAAGCAGCCCGGTTATCATGACCAGCGGTTTAGCTACTAAAAATGCAGGTGACTGGGGAGGTTTAGTAATTTGTGGTAAAGCTCCGATTAACAGAGGTACTGTTACTGCACAATCAGAAGTTGCTGATTTAACTTATGGTGGTACAGTTGCTACTGATAATTCAGGTGTAATTAAATATTTAAGAGTAGAATATTCCGGAGCTGCTTTTAACACAGAAAAAGAATTCAACGGAATTTCTTTCTTCGGTGTAGGTTCCGGAACTGTAGTTGAAAATGTAGAGGTTTACCACGGTGCTGATGACGGATTCGAATTCTTCGGAGGAACTGTTAACACTTCAAACTTAGTATCTATCGGAAACGAAGACGATCAGTTTGACTGGACAGAAGGATGGAACGGAACAAACACAAACTGGTATGGTAAAATTGATTTCGGAAAAGGAAACAGAGGTATCGAAGCAGACAACTATGAGTTCAACTTTGACGCAAATCCAAACTCTAACCCTACAATCGCTAACCTTACTTTAATCGGACCTGGAAGTACTGCGGATACAAACATCTATACCGAAAACCAGGCATTAAAATTAAGAAGAGGTACTAAAGGAATGTTCAGCAACCTGGTTATAAAAGATTTCAAAGTTGGTTTCGATGTAGAGCACGATCAAACTATCGCTTACGTTGCTAACGGTACTTTAAAAGCTACTAACGTTAAATTCGACGGAATCGGAACAAACTCAAAAGGTAAGAAAACGGATGCTTCAAGTGCAGATGTGAATGCTGTATTTACAACTTCAACTACTGCAACAGGAGCTGGAAACGGAACAGCAGCACCA
This sequence comes from Flavobacterium sp. UBA4197, assembly GCF_002379575.1. NCBI lineage: Bacteria > Pseudomonadati > Bacteroidota > Flavobacteriia > Flavobacteriales > Flavobacteriaceae > Flavobacterium > Flavobacterium sp. UBA4197. The sequence continues at coordinate 135,890 of NZ_DFUB01000006.1, read as the reverse complement.
AGCTGGGCAACAGGATGGGCTATCGGTTTCTAATCCATATAAAAAATAATCTTTTTCAGAAAAATATCTCTCTTTTTTAAGAGGGATATTTTTTTGGCATAAATTTTGAACTTTTTTTGTATCTTTATACAATATTTGTACACATGAAGAAAAATTACTTTTATATTATCCTATTCTCCCTCTTTTTGTTTTCTGTAACCGCGATGGCACAGGAATCAAAAGGTTCTTCTGGTACTACAATTGAAGGGTTAAACATTTATCCCAATCCAACAAACGGAGACAAGATTTACATCACTTCCCGTTCTTCACAGGACAAAGAAGTTGAAATTTTTGATGTATTGGGAAAACGTATTTTGCAGGCCACTCTTAATTCCAAAGAGTTAAACATTGCCAATTTAAATGCCGGCGTTTATATCATAAAAATCAAAGAAGGTGAAGCTTCCGCAACAAGAAAGCTTATTATCAGATAATTAACACAACAAAATTTACAATAATTAACCATAATTTTACATTAAAAGTTTTCATAACTAATGAATACTTATTAACTTTGTTGTCCACTTTTTAAAAAACAATTCAAAACATGAAAAAACTTTACACTTTATCATTAGTATTATTAGCTAGTGCTTATTCTTTCGGACAAACCGTTTTAACCGAAAGTTTTAACTATACAGCAGGACAAAATGTCGGAGGTAATTCAACAGCTACAACTGACACTACCGGAGCAAACAACTGGACTACACAAAGTAATACTTCTGGAAACTCAGGTACAATAGACGTTATCGCTGGTAGCTTATCCTATACTGGCTTACAAGCTTCAGTAGGTAATAAAATTTTATTACCAGGAAATAATACTGCCGTTCCAAGAGACATAAACAGAGCAATCACTCCAAATGCTGCTGATAACGTTCTTTACTATTCATTATTAATCAATGTTATCGACAACACTCAATTAAGCGGAACCCCTAACTACTTCTTCGGATTAGGAGCTTCAACTACTGCTTTTGGTGCTCGTTTAGGTATCAACTCTACTACAGGAACTAATTACAGATTAAGCATTCAAAACACATCCGGAGGAGCACCTACATTTACTGATTTTGTTCAAGATTTAAATTTTGGCACAACTTATTTAGTAGTTGTAAAATATGATAAATCTGCATCACCAACTAATGCAACATTATGGGTAAACCCTACTAGTTTAGGAGGAGCTGAACCAGCAACAGGATTTGTATCAAACAATTCAGGAACTTCAGCATTCAACACTTTCGCAAACATCTTCTTAAGAAATGCTCTTGCAAGTGGAGCAGGTACTCCTAAAGCACATATTGACGAAATCAGAGTAGGAAACACTTGGGCTAGTGTTACTCCTCAAGCTACTGCCAGCTTAACTGACAACGCTATCGCCGGATTAAAAGTATACCCTAACCCGGTTTCCGGAAATAACTTCTATATCTCTTCTGACGCTACTGCTGTAAAATCAGTTGCAGTTTATGATGTATTAGGAAAACAAGTAATCAACACTAAAGTTGAGAACGAAGCAGCAATCAACGTTTCTAACTTAAACGCTGGTGTTTATATCGTTAAAATCACTGAAGAAGGAAAAACAGCAACTAGAAAATTAGTTATCAAATAATTTCTTCAAACAAGATATTCTTAAAGCGCTGACATTGTCAGCGCTTTTTTTATTTCTGTACAATCTTCAAAAAACCGCTAAAATTTAAACATAGCTTTACATTATCGTCATTAAAAACAAATTTTCATACGGTATCTTTCCATAAAAATACCATGAAGAAAATCTACTTCGCTTTATTCAGCATCGCAACAGCACTAACGGGCAGTGCTCAGACGAATTTAATTCCAAATGGGGATTTTGAAAATTGGACAAACAACACGACTCCAACGAATTTTACACCGGTAAATACCGAAACGTTTTCTGCAAACAATTTTATAGCAAAAGAAACCGGCATTAAAAAAAAATGGCCTGTCTGCCGTAAAACACCAATCGCAGGACGATACCCAAACCGTAAGCCCTAACGACCTGATCCCGGTTATTGCCGGAAACAACTATACCATCTCCTATTGGCTTCTTGATAACGATACCAAAGCACGTTCCCGCGCCTGGCATTCCTGGGTGAGCATCTCCAATGGCGTAGAAATGGAACTTACAGACAACAGAGACGTTTTGCACCCTACCTCCTATTCCAGCAACAACGCACAATGGGTACAGATCAGTTTTACCCTGACCGCACCGGCTAACGCCACACATTTCAGGTTTCAGGCAAGAACCTACAGACAGTCGGCAACAAATGTTGGCGGATATATTTATTATGACGATTTCTCCATCGTAAACAACACTCCAATGGGAACAGCCGATCACACTATTGAAGGACTGAAAATATATCCCAATCCGGCTTCAGCCAATGACAACCTGTTTATCACTTCCGATTCCGGCGCTGCAAAATCCATTCTTATGTATGACATCCTGGGCAAAGAAGTTAAAAACACCACTGCCGACAACAACAGCCCGGTTAACCTTTCCCAATTAAACAGCGGCGTTTATTTGCTTAAAGTTACCGAAGAAGGAAAAACAGCAACCAAAAAATTAATCATCAAATAGCCTTCCATAATCCTTAACCTTGCAAAGCATCAATTTCTATTGGTGCTTTTTTATTTTGTATTTTTGTCAAAAAGAATTTCCCTTGATCTCAACATCCGATATATTTCAAATTGCATCCAAAAAAGAATTTGAGAAAACAACGCTCAAAGTTTTTCGCCATCAATATGATAACAATAGTGTTTATCAGGATTTTTGCAATCTTTTAAAAAAGGACAAAACCAACGTCAAAAGCATTCAAGACATTCCGTTTTTACCCATACAGTTTTTTAAAAGTCATGATGTATTAAGTTCAACCGAACCCATACAGACCACGTTTACCAGCAGCGGAACTACCGGCATGAGTACCAGCCGCCACCTGATAACCGACTTACAATATTATGAAGAAAGTTTTCGCCTGGGATTTTCCCAATTTTACGGCAACATTGAGGATTATGTTGTTTTAGCCCTGTTACCATCCTATCTGGAACGGGAAGGCTCTTCATTAATCTATATGGTAGAAGATTTAATACAGGCATCCAATCAACCTGACAGCGGCTTCTATTTAAACAATTACAACGAGCTGATTGAAAAACTGGTTACTCTGGACAGGCAGGGACAGAATGTCATCCTGATAGGGGTTACCTATGCTTTACTGGATTTAATTGAAATGCAGGATTTCAGCCTGAAAAATACCATTATCATGGAAACCGGAGGCATGAAAGGGCGCCGTAAAGAAATCATCCGGGAAGAGCTGCACGATATCCTATGCAAAGGATTCGGCGTGTCAAAGATCCATTCCGAATATGGTATGACCGAATTATTATCGCAGGCATATTCTTTAGGCGATGGTGTTTTTGAATGCCCGCCGTGGATGGATATCCTGATCCGCGATACCGAAGACGCCTTATCGTATATTGCCTACGGAAAAACCGGCGGCATTAACGTCATTGACCTCGCAAACATCAATTCCTGCTCCTTTATCGCCACCCAGGATTTAGGAAAAAAATACACCAACCAGTCCTTCGAAGTATTGGGCCGTTTTGACAATTCCGATATCCGCGGATGCAATCTGATGGTTTTATAAAATAAAAAAGGGAGCTTAAAGCTCCCTTTTCATTATATTGCTCTGATAACAAAATAATTCTTTTTACCTCTTTGCAGCAAAACGAATTGCCCGTTAATCAGATCCGTATCGGATATGGAATAATCCTCTCCTACTTTTTCCTTATTAACCGCGATCGAGTTCTCTTTTAAAGCTCTTCTTGCTTCTCCGTTAGAAGACAGGAATCCCGATTTACCGGCTAAAGCATCAACAATCCCTAAACCGGATGCAATCTCCGCTTTAGCAATCTCCGCTTGCGGCACACCATCAAAAACATCTAAAAATGTTTTCTCATCCAATTGTCTTAAATCCTCCGAAGTTGAATTTCCAAATAAAATATTCGACGCTTTAATCGCATTATCCATATCTTCTTTTGAATGCACCATAATTGTGATCTCTTCCGCCAAACGCTTCTGTAAGATTCTTAAATGCGGTTCTTTTCGGTGTTCTTCCGTTAAGGTTTCAATTTCTTCTTTCGATAAAAACGTAAAGATCTTGATATATTTTTCAGCATCTAAATCGGATGTATTCAACCAGTACTGGTAGAATTTGTATGGCGATGTTCTGGCAGCATCCAGCCAGATGTTACCACCTTCTGATTTTCCGAATTTAGTACCGTCTGCTTTTGTAATCAACGGACAGGTTAACGCATAGGCTTTTCCGCTTTCTTTTCTGCGAACCAGTTCCGTTCCGGTAGTAATATTACCCCATTGGTCACTACCTCCCATTTGCAGGGTGCAGTTTTTCGCTTTGAATAAATGTAAGAAATCATACCCCTGAACCAATTGGTAAGTAAACTCGGTAAAAGACATTCCTTCTGCCGATTCTGACGAAAGACGCTTTTTAACGGAATCTTTAGCCATCATATAGTTCACCGTAATATGCTTCCCTACATCACGAATAAAGTCCAAAAACGTGAACTCCTTCATCCAGTCATAGTTATTTACCAGTTCCGCAGCATTGGGAGCGTCGGAAGTAAAATCAAGAAAACGGGACAGCTGTCCTTTTATCGCATCCTGATTGTGACGCAGCGTTGCTTCGTCCAGTAAATTTCTTTCGTTTGATTTTCCGGACGGATCGCCAATCATTCCGGTTGCACCGCCCACTAAAGCCAAAGGCTTGTGACCGCTCAACTGAAAATGTTTCAGCATCATTACGCCTACCAAATGTCCTATATGCAATGAATCCGCTGTTGGGTCAATACCCACATACGCCACACGCATCTGCTCCAACAAATGTTCTTCCGTGCCTGGCATAACGTCGTGGAGCATTCCTCTCCAAGTCACTTCTTCAATAAAATTCTTCATTTTTAATCAATTTGCACAAAGATAATCGAATTAAACTATTTGATGAAGCATCCTTTTTGACAATTTTGTATTTTTTAATATAATTCCTACTTCCATAAGCTGCTATAATTACTACATTTGTAACTATGATATTAGTAACAGGCGGAACCGGATTAGTAGGCGCATATCTTCTTCTGGACTTACTTCAGAAAGGAGAGGCCGTTCGGGCTATTTACCGTTCGCATTCCAATATCCAAAACACCAAAAAGCTTTTTGAAAAACACCGGCAAACGGCCCTGTTTGAAAAAATAGACTGGTTTGAAGCCGATATTACCGATATCCCCCGTTTAAGCAAAGCTTTTAAAGACGTGGAATATGTGTACCATTGTGCTGCCTTAATTTCTTTTGATCCGGACGACGAAGAATTGCTGCGCAAAACCAATATTGAAGGCACTGCCAATGTTGTCAATTGCGCACTGGATTTCAAAGTCAGAAAACTCTGCTATGTAAGCTCTATCGCTGCTTTAGGCGACACAAAAGAAGGCGAAACACTCATTACCGAAGAAACAGACTGGAACCCCGAAAAACTCCACGGCGATTATGCCATTACAAAGTTTGGCGCCGAAATGGAAGTATGGCGTGCCGCTCAGGAAGGTTTAAAAGTAATTGTTGTTAATCCCGGAATCATTTTCGGAAGCGGCTTCTGGAATAACGGCAGCGGCCAGATTTGTAAAAAAATTGCCGGCGGATTCCCATTCTACTCAAAAGGCGTAACCGGAATTATAGCTATTGAAGATGTTATCCGCATCATGACCGCCTTAATGAACAGTGATCTTGCCGGAAACCGTTATACGCTTGTCGCAGAAAATCTTTCTTTGGAAAAAATATTGTTTACCATCGCCGACGGCATGGGTAAAAAAAGACCTGCCGTTTATGCCGGTCCGCTGCTCACAGCGATAGTCTGGCGACTGGACTGGTTATTTTCCAAACTATTGTTCCGTAGCAGAAGTTTCACAAAAGCTACATCAAAATCCTCCCACTCACAGGAAATTTACAGCAATAAAAAAATAGCTCAGGAACTGAACTATTCTTTTATCTCCATGGAGGAATATCTTTTAAATCTAGGGAAAGAATATACTAATTAGCTGCATCCGTAGGCGGAACACCTGTAGTTTTCTCGATTTCTGCGCCTACCGCTTTTCGCTGCTCATCCAGTCTTTCAATCACCTTATTATACAGTCTTTTATATCCTTCCACATCGGACGCATAGTACTTATTACTGGCTTCAATTATTTTAGCATTGACTTTATACTTATTAAAGATATAATCATCCAGCTTTAGATTATTCGAGGAAATCCGCAGCGGATCATAGCCGTCAACAGCCTGATATATGGCAATATCCGATAAAATTTCGACCATAGTATCTTCCGGAATAAGATTCACGGGTTTTTTCATGACCTGTTGCTCACAGGCAGTAACCACACATAGCAATCCGATAAGAAAAAGAAGTTTTTTCATAATTTTATCTATCAAATAATAAACGCTCTCCGCAACGAATATCTTTAATCTTCGAATTTACATAAACTAACTGTCCGTTTACCAACGTATGGGTAATTCGTGATTTAAAATTCGAACCTTCAAAAGGCGACCATCCGCATTTGTACAGAATATTTTCTTTTTTCACGCTCCATGGAAGTCCCGGATTCACAATAGCCAGATCGGCATAATATCCTTCTCTGATAAAACCTCTTTTTTCGATTTTAAAGATTTTAGCCGGATTGTGTGCCATTTTCTCCACAATCTTCTCCACGGAAATTTTCCCCTGATGAAACGCTTCAAACATCGCCACAACAGCATGCTGAACCAATGGTCCGCCGGAAGGGGCGCTGGTATACGGATTTTTCTTTTCTTCCAATGTATGCGGCGCGTGATCTGTTGCAATCACATCGATCCTGTCATCCAATAAGGCTTTCCACAATTCATCCCTGTCCTTTTCCGTTTTTACGGCCGGATTCCATTTTATAAATGTCCCTTTCTTTTCATAATCGGCATCGGTAAACCAAAGATGGTGCACACAAACTTCTGCGGTGATCTTCTTCTCTTCCAATGGGATTTTATTGGTAAACAATTCCGTTTCCTTAGCGGTAGAAACATGGAAAATGTGCAAACGGGCTCCGGTTTTCTTCGCCAGCTCAATCGCTTTCGAAGAAGAAAGGTAGCACGCCTCTTCGCTTCTTATTAAATGGTGGAATTTCATCGGGATATCATCTCCGTATTCCTCTTTGTATTTTTCAAGATTCGCTTTGATTGTCCCTTCATCTTCACAGTGAACGGCAATCAGCATGGGCGTACTGGAAAAAATCTTTTCCAGAACTTCTTCATTATCCACAAGCATGTTTCCGGTTGACGAACCTAAAAACAATTTTATCCCGGCAACATTTTTCGGATTGGTTTTTAAAACTTCTTCCAGATTGTCGTTTGTTCCGCCCATCATAAACGAATAATTCGCATAGGATGTTTCGGCTGCAATCTGGTATTTTTGTTCCAATAATTCCTGCGTTACCGCATTCGGAACCGTATTGGGCTGTTCGATAAAGGAAGTGATTCCTCCGGCAACAGCAGCTTTCGATTCGGAAGCAATATCGCCTTTATGCGTTAATCCCGGTTCCCGAAAATGCACCTGATCGTCGATTGCACCCGGAATAAGATAATTTCCTTCGGCATCAATAATTTTACAATCAGAAGATTTAGGGCTTATACTTTCTGCGATTTCCTTGATAATTTGTCCTTCTATCAATACATCACCTTCAAAAATAACGCCTTCATTTACAATCTTCGCATTTTTTATTAATATCTTGTTCATTGTGAATCTTATCTCTTATAATCGGTTTATCATTTTTTTCAATCGCAATGTAATCACTCCGAATATTGCTTCTTTTATAATCGCATTACTCATTTTTGACTGTCCTTTTGTCCGGTCCGTAAAAATAATCGGCACTTCAACAATCTTCAGTTTTTTGACGAAAGTCCGGTATTTCATTTCAATCTGAAAAGCATACCCGACAAACTTAATTTTATCCAGGTTGATCTGCTCCAGAACCTGTTTTTTGTAACAGATAAAACCGGCGGTAGCATCGTGAATTTTCATTCCGGTAATGATATCCACATAAACAGAAGCAAAATAGGACATCAAAACACGGTTTAGCGGCCAGTTAACCACATTCACACCGGTTATATACCGCGATCCTATTGCCATATCCGCACCGGCAGCACAAGCCTCATACAAACGCTTTAAATCTTTAGGATTATGGGAGAAATCGGCATCCATTTCAAAAATGTATTCGTATCCTCTATCCAGAGCCCATTTAAAACCATGTACATAAGCCGTTCCCAGCCCCGATTTTTTGAACCGGTTTTCCAGATGCAGCAAACCCGGGTATTCCGATTGCAATTCGGCAACCTTACGGGCCGTTCCGTCCGGAGAATTATCATCAACCACAAGTATATGAAACGGGACATCCAATTCGAAAACAGCTCTCACGATATTTTCTATATTTTCAATCTCGTTATATGTTGGAATGACAACTACTCCTAAACTCATTTTTACTTAAATTTGCCTGCAAAAATAAACTATTTCTGATGGTTGTTTCATAATAAAAGTATAATAAAAATATTCCGTTTAAAAATTAGTACTTTTACAGGCGATATGATGGATTTAATATTTAACGAGAGAGTAGTTGAAAACAAAGACTGGGCAACAATTTTATTTGTTGTTTGCTTTGCTTTACTTGCAATTAATAAGGCTGTTTTTGAAGTTCGTTTTAACGAGTTCATCCGGCTCGGTATTTCCGATAAATACATAAAGATTTATAAGGACAGCGGCAACATGCAAAGCTGGTTCACGATCTCTATGTTTTTTGTCCAGCTGATTTCCTTTGCTTTTCTCATCCAGATCATCCTGAGCTATTACGGCCATACCACCAAGACCAACTGGATTTCCTACATACAGATTGTAACGCTTCTGGGCGTATTTATCCTTTCCAAATACCTGATTGAAAAGATCATCGCGACATCATTTAACATTGAGGAGTTCAACGAGCAATTTAATTTACAAAAAGTTAACTATCGAACCTACATCGGTTTACTCATTTTACCCATCAATTTATTCCTCTTTTACAACAATTTCCCATCAAAAAAACTAATATTAGGCGTTATTTCTATTATTTTAATAATAAACATAACAACTTATGTGTTTACATTGAAAATTTATCAAAATTTAATACTGGGCAAGCTGTTCTATTTTATTTTGTATCTTTGCACACTTGAAATAGCCCCCTATTATTTCATGTATTATTGGTTTACGAAAAGTTAGAGCATTACAATTATTTTAATATGAAAGTGAAAACAATCTTGGTCTCTCAACCAGAACCTAAAGTAGAAAATTCACCATACTTTGAGCTTCAACAGAAGCTGAAAATTAAAGTCGACTTTAGACCATTTATTCACGTAGAGGGCGTTCCTGCCAAAGAGGTTAGACAGCAAAAAATTGATTTAAACAATTATTCTGCCATCATTCTTACGAGTAAAAATTCGGTCGATCACTTTTTCAGAGTAGCGGAAGAAATGCGCTATAAGGTTCCGGAAGATTTAAAATATTTCTGCCAATCTGAAGCTATCGCTTTCTATCTGCAAAAATATGTAGTTTACAGAAAACGTAAAATTTATGTTGGTCAAAAAGACTTTGTTGATTTATCACCATTAATCAAAAAGTATAAAGACGAAAAATTCCTGTTACCGTCTTCCGATCAATTGAATGCTGATATCCCACAAACGCTGAACAGCTTAAAAGTTGACTGGATACCAGGAACATTCTACAGAACTGTAATGAGCGATTTATCGGACTTAAAAGACGTATATTACGATGTTTTAGCGTTCTTTAGTCCAACGGGAATTAAATCATTATTTAAAAACTTCCCGGACTTCCAGCAAAACAACACCCGGATTGCTGTTTTTGGAAGCACCACCCAAAAAGAAGCCCTGGAACACGGCTTACGGGTAGACATCATGGCTCCGACACCGGAAACACCATCGATGACCATGGCTTTAGAAAAATACATTGTTAAAGCCAACAAAGAATCAAAAGAGAAATAAACCTCAAATAAAAAAGCCTCCCAAATGGGAGGCTTTTTCTTTTTAAACTCTCAAAAAAACAAAATCGAATATAATTTACATTACCCGATAATTATCTTAAACACACACTGTATCACCAAGTGCAATCAGTGCGTTAATTGCTTTATCTCCTTTTTCGCCTGTAAAAATCTTGGCTAAGGTTAGCAGTATTCTGGCTACAGGCCACCACGAACACCATTTCGACTGAAACCGCTCCACATTCGGAGTATCAAAATCACCCGATTTCCCGTTTGGAAAAATCCCGCCTACCGTATAATCCGATTCAATATGCTTGGCAATATCTCTTGCGTTTCTCATGCTTAACGAGTTCGCTTTTAATAATTCCAATTCACTTGCAGACAGCTTCATATACTTTATTTATATATTTTTTTAAAATGTATCCTTTTTATTCAAAAGCGAAATATTTTAATAGTTAACTGAATTTCAACACTATAGCCCCCTAAAATATTTATTCTTCAGCTAACTATTAAAATAAAATCTGTCTTTTTTAAAATCATTCTAATTTATAACAAAAACCAAAACAAATATTACGGTTTTTTTACATTTATGTTACGGATTCAATAAATAGTTAACATAACAAAAAACTAATCTTCAGACAACATCAGCGCATAAAAAAAAGCCATTCAAACGAATGGCTTTCAAAATATTATTGCAAATTTAATTATAACTGCGGACCCGCTTTAACTAAATTTTGTCCTTCTTCATTATCGGTATACTGAACAAAGTTTTTAACAAACAACTTCCCTAAGTCCGTCGCTTTGTTTGTCCATTCTGTAGCATCAGCATACGTATTTCTCGGATCAAGAATTTCAGTATTTACACCTTCCAGAGCTTTAGGAACTTCCAGGTTAAAGATCGGAACAATCTGCGTTTCGGCTGTTTCAATAGAACCGTCAAGGATTCTGTCGATGATTGCACGGGTATCTTTAATAGAAATACGTTTTCCGGTTCCGTTCCATCCTGTATTTACCATATAGGCTGTAGCGTTATGCTCTTCCATCTTTTTAACCAGCTCTTCTCCGTATTTTGTCGGGTGCAAACATAAGAATGCTTTTCCGAAACAAGCAGAAAATGTAGGTTCCGGCTGTGTTACACCACGCTCAGTACCTGCTAATTTAGCGGTAAATCCGGATAGGAAGAAATATTTCGTTTGTTCCGGAGTCAGTTTAGATACCGGTGGCATTACTCCGAAAGCATCTGCTGTTAAGAAAATAACTTTTGAAGCATGACCAGCTTTAGAAACCGGTTTTACAATATTGTCAATATGATAAATCGGGTAAGAAACACGTGTGTTTTGTGTTACAGAACCATCTTTAAAGTCGATTGTTCCGTCGGCAGCAACCGTTACATTTTCCAACAACGCATCTTTACGGATGGCATTGAAAATATCCGGCTCGTTTTCTTTACTTAAGTCAATTGTTTTAGCATAACAACCGCCTTCAAAATTGAAAACACCTTCATTGTCCCATCCGTGCTCGTCGTCACCGATTAATTCACGTTTAGGATCTGTTGATAACGTTGTTTTTCCTGTTCCGGATAATCCGAAGAAAACCGCAACATCACCATCTTTACCTTTATTAGCAGAACAGTGCATCGAAGCAATTCCCTGTAATGGTAAATAGTAGTTCATCATGGAGAATAATCCTTTCTTCATTTCACCACCATACCAGGTTCCGCCGATTAACTGAATTTTTTCTGTTAAGTTGAATGCCACATAAACCTCAGAGTTCAATCCGTGAGCAGCATACTCTTTAAAATTTGTTTTAGAACCATTCATTACTACGAAATCAGGCTCTCCGAAGTTTTCCAGTTCTTCTTCAGTAGGACGGATAAACATATTTTTCACAAAATGTGCCTGCCATGCCACTTCCATAATAAAACGCACTTTTAAACGTGTGTTTTCGTTAGCTCCACAGAAAGTGTCCACTACATATAATTTTTTCCCGGAAAGCTGGTCAACCGTAGTTTTCTTTAAAGCATCCCAGGTTTCCTTTGTAATTGGCTTATTATCATTTACTGCTTTTTCTGATGTCCACCAAATAGTATCTTTTGTAATATCGTCTTTAACTATGTATTTATCCTTAGGGGATCTTCCTGTAAAAACACCCGTCATCACGTTAACAGCTCCCAGTTCCGTCAACTGCCCTTTCTCAAATCCCTCTAGCTCCGGATTCAATTCTTCATTATATAGGTAATCATACGATGGATTATAAATAATTTCAACCGTATTTTCGATACCGTATTTCTCTAATGAAATTGTATTAGTAACATTCATAACTTAAAAATGTGTTGTTTGTTATTTAAGAACGCAAAAGTAAAAATTTAATTTTATAATAATTTTTTTTTAATAAATATTATGCTTTTTTCCTGATTAGCTGTACAAAGAGTATTCCCCATGCCAATATCAGTAAAAGACCACCAACAGGCGTAATAGGTCCCAGCACCTTAAAATCGCAGCCCGTTACAGCTTTTGTTGCCAACAGGTAAATGGATCCTGAAAAAAATAACACTCCCGTAACCACCAAATAGAAGATTGTTTTTTTAGCTTTTTCCGTAAGCATGGCCGTGGTACCCACAAATAATAAAAACAGAGCATGATACATCTGGTATTTTACTCCTGTTTCAAAAGTGGCCAGCTGCGCTTCATCCAGAACCTGTTTTAATCCGTGAGCGCCAAAAGCACCCAATATTATCGCAACAGCTCCCATGATAGCTGCTACTCCGGCTATTTTTCTATCCATATTTTCAAAATTATGCTCAAAGTTACTATTATTTTAAAAAGTTAAATAATGATATTAATCATCTTTTATGTTTTTAAAGAATATAACAAATTCCTATTTTCGTAGACTTTTTAAAACAAACAACTAAAATGAGACATATTTTAATCATCGGAGCCGGTCGCTCGGCTTCGTCGCTCATTAAATATTTATTAGATAAATCGGAACAGGAAAATTTACATTTAACCATAGGCGATTTATCATTGGAATTAGCTCAAAAGAAGACCAATAATCACCCAAGGGCAACCGCTATTGCTTTTGACATGTTTGATGATGCGCAGCGTAAAACCGAAATCCAGAAAGCAGACATCGTAATTTCCATGTTGCCGGCTTACCTGCACATTGAAGTTGCCAAAGATTGTATTGCCTATAAAAAACACATGGTAACCGCTTCTTATATTTCGGATGCCATGCAGGAACTGAACGAAGCCGCCATTGCCAACAATCTTGTGTTTATGAATGAGATCGGACTGGATCCGGGTATCGACCACATGAGTGCCATGAAGGTTTTGGATGAAATTCGCGGAGAAGGCGGAAAAATAATCCTGTTCGAATCTTTCTGCGGCGGATTAGTTGCCCCGGAATCCGATAACAATTTATGGAATTATAAGTTTACATGGAATCCCCGTAATGTTGTTTTAGCCGGACAGGGCGGCGCCGCTAAATTCATCCAGGAAGGAACCTACAAATACATTCCGTACCACAAACTGTTCCGAAGAACAGAGTTCCTGGAAGTGGAAGGTTACGGCCGTTTTGAAGGTTATGCAAACCGTGATTCCCTTAAATACAGAAGTGTTTACGGTTTAGACAATGCCTTAACCGTTTTTAGAGGTACCATTCGCCGCGTAGGCTATTCCAGAGCCTGGGATATGTTTGTACAATTGGGTATGACAGACGACTCATACACTATTGACAATACCGAAACCATGAGCTATCGGGAGTTTGTGAATTTGTTTTTACCATATCACCCGACAGATTCTGTTGAGATCAAACTTCGCCATGTCCTTAAAATCGACCAGGACGATGTTGTATGGGATAAATTATTAGAACTGGACCTGTTTAACGCCAATAAAATTATCGGCCTTAAAAACGCCACTCCGGCGCAAATCCTTGAAAAGATCCTGACGGACAGCTGGACTTTAGCACCGGATGATAAAGACATGATTGTCATGTATCACAAAATCGGTTATGAGGTAAACGGCGAAAAGAAACAGATTGACGCTACTATGGTTTGCATCGGCGACGACCAGACTTATACTTCAATGGCAAAAACCGTAGGACTGCCGGTTGCTATGGCAACGCTTCAGATCCTGAACGGCAATATTAAAACACCTGGCGTACAGCTTCCGATCAACAAAGAAGTATACCTTCCTATACTGAAAGAACTGGAAGAATACGGTGTGATTTTTAAAGAAAAAGAAGTAGCCTACAAAGGATACAAATAAAAAACAAAAAAGGCTGATTGTAACAAATCAGCCTTTTTTACTTTAATAAAGCATTTCATTTTGTAACTTTAACTTCAAATTATTACCAATGAAGATAAATTCCTTACAAATTGAAATGGACGGAATCGACAAGGAAATCCTCCGTTACCTGATGGAAGATGCCCGGAAACCGATTTTACAGATAGCCAACAAAATTGGTATTTCCGGTGCGGCCATACACCAGCGGCTGCGAAAACTGGAACAGGCCGGTGTGATTACCGGTTCCCGTTTTACCGTAAGCCCGAAAATTTTAGGCTACAGTACGATGGCATTTGTTGGTATTTACCTGGATAAAGCTTCCCGGAATCCGGAAGCTGTAAGGGAATTAAAAAAAATACCGGAAGTACTGGAATGCCATTATACAACCGGAAACTGGAGCATTTTAATAAAACTGATCTGCCATGACAACGAGCATTTAATGCAGTTGCTCAACAAAAAGATACAGGCAATTGAGGGTGTTTCCCGTACGGAAACATTCATTTCATTAGACCAGCAGATCGAACGGCAGATTCAATTATAACCATAAAAAAATCCGGTACTTGCGCACCGGATTTTTTTTACTTTATATTTTCAGATTAATCTCTTCTTCCAAAAACCTGGAAAGCCCAGTATACCAAGGATGCCAAAGCACCAATTGCAGCTACCACATAGGTTCTTGCAGCCCATTTCAAGGCATCTTCCGCTCCGGCATATTCCTGCTGGCTCAGCATGTTCTTATTTTTCAGCCATGCTAAAGCACGGTTACTGGCATCATATTCGACCGGCAAGGTGACAAAACTAAAAACAGTGGCTACTCCCATTAACACCAAACCTAATATGGCAATATAAAATCCGAAACCAACTTTTGCCGCAGCGCCTAAAATCAAACCACCAACCACTAACCATTGTGACATACCCGAGGTAACACTCACCATTGGTACCATTTTGGAACGCATTTGCAGCATTCCGTAAGCGGTGGCGTGCTGAACAGCGTGTCCGCATTCGTGTGCCGCTACTGCCGCTGCCGCTGCATTTCTTTCATTGTATACCGCCTCACTTAAGTTAACCGTTTTATCTACCGGATTATAGTGATCCGTCAGTCTTCCGGGAGTCGAAATAACCTTTACATCATAAATTCCGTTATCGGCAAGCATTTTCTCGGCTATTTCCGCTCCGGACATTCCGTTGCGCAAATGCACCTTTGAATATTCTTCAAACTTGCTCTTTAATTTGTGGCTTACAATCCAGCTTACTAAAGCAATTCCTCCTAATAAAATATAATATCCTAACATCGTTTTTACTTTTTAGTTTTCTAAAATTACTAAAACAACATCAAATTACAAGCCAATTAGGACTCTCTTAACAGAATCTGCAATTTTGTCAGTCCGGTTTATCCTACTAAATTGATGATTTTTCCGGGAACAATAATCACTTTTTTCGGTGCATTTCCGTTTAATTGTGCTTTTGTTCTTTCGTCTTCCATCACAATTTTCTCAATTTCTTCTGCTGTTAAATCCATGGGCAGTTCAATTTTGAAACGCATTTTTCCATTAAAAGAAACCGGATATTCCTTGCTGCTTTCTACCAGGTGCTGTGCATCAAATACCGGGAAAGGCACTTTTGAAACGGAACCTTCGTTCCCCAAGGCACTCCATAATTCTTCTGCGATATGCGGAGCATACGGAGAAATTAAAACCGCCAATGGTTCCAGGATCGCTCTTTCATTGCATTTTGCCGCCGACAATTCATTTACCGCGATCATAAATCCGGAAACCGAAGTATTGAACGAGAAGTTCTCTATATCTTCCTGTACTTTCTTAATGGTTTTATGCAACGTTTTTAAGGCTTCTTTGCCTGGCTCGTTATCCGTAACGATCAAACCGTTATCGTCAAAATACAAACGCCATAGTTTTTTCAGGAATCCTGACACTCCGGTAATTCCGGCTGTATTCCATGGTTTTGCCTGCTCTAACGGTCCTAAGAACATTTCATACAAACGCAACGTATCGGCTCCGTACTGTTCACAGATATCATCCGGGTTTACGACGTTGTACCATCTTTTCGACATTTTCTCAACTTCTCTTCCAACAATATATCTATCATTTTCCAGAATAAATTCAGCATTTGCAAATTCAGGTATCCATTTTCTCAATCCATCAATACTGATCTCATCAGAAGCATTAACCAAATTAACATCAACTCTTATTTCTTCTGTCTGATAATCCCCTCTTAAATTTTTAGAAACATATTTATTTGTTCCGGATACACGATAAACGATAGCACTCATTCCTAAAATCATTCCCTGATTAATCAGTTTTTTGAACGGTTCTTCGGTTGGCGCCAATCCTTTATCTTTTAAGAATTTGTTCCAGAAACGGGAATATAGCAAGTGGCCGGTAGCGTGTTCGCTTCCGCCGATATACAAGTCTACATTTTCCCAATATTTCAAAGCTTCTTCCGAAGCAAATGCTTCTGCATTATGAGCGTCCATATAACGCATCCAGTACCAGGAGCTTCCCGCCCAGCCCGGCATTGTATTTAATTCCAACGGAAATACCGTTACCTGATCGATCCGATCATTGCTTACCACCTGGTTGTTTTGCGTATCCCAGGCCCAAACCGTTGCATTTCCTAACGGCGGCTGTCCGTCTTCTGTTGGCAGGTATTTTTCCACCTCCGGCAATACGATCGGCAGGTATTGTGCTTCGATCATTTGCGGCAGGTCGTTTACATAATATACCGGGAACGGTTCTCCCCAATAACGTTGTCTGGAGAATACCGCATCACGCAAACGGTAGTTGGTCTTTCCGTTTCCTTGTCCTAGTTTTTCAAGGGCTTCAATTGCTTTTTTTGTCGCTTCTTTATAATTCAGTCCGTTTAAGAAATCGGAATTACCGATGATGGTTTTTTCTTTATCGGCAAAAGCTTCTTCCGAAATATCCACTCCTTCAAAAATATTCTGAATCGGAATATTAAAATGTTTGGCAAAGGCATAATCTCTTTCATCACCGCAAGGCACTGCCATAACAGCTCCGGTTCCGTATCCTGCCAATACATAATCCCCTATCCATACCGGAATCGGTTCTTTGGTAAAAGGATGTTCTGCATACGCTCCTGTAAAAACACCGGAAATGGTTTTCACATCTGCCATACGCTCTCTTTCACTTCGTTTTGCCGTAGCCGTAACATACGCCTCCACAGCTTCTTTTTGTTCCGGAGTAGTGATCTTAGCCACCAATTCGTGTTCCGGCGCCAAAGTCATAAAAGTTACTCCGAAAATCGTATCGGGACGGGTCGTGAATACTTCCACAACCGCATCATGGTCTTTCAGGTTAAATGTAACGGAAGCTCCAACGGATTTCCCGATCCAGTTACGCTGGCTTTCCTTGATACTTTCACTCCAGTCGATGGTTTCCAATCCCTGTAGCAAACGCTCTGCATAGGCAGAAATGCGCATACTCCATTGTGTCATCTTTTTACGGATAACCGGATGTCCGCCACGTTCGGAAACACCATTTATAATTTCATCATTTGCCAATACCGTCCCCAAAGCCGGACACCAGTTTACTTCGGTTTCTGCCAGATAGGTCAATCGGTACTGCAACAATATCTTTTCTTTTTCTTCTTTGGTAAAGGCATTCCACTGCGTTGCCGAAAACGGTGCTATATTCTCGTCACAAACCGCATTTACGCCGGCATTGCCTTCTTTTTCAAAAACAGCTGTCAAAGTAGCGATATCTTCCGCTTTGTCGGTATCGATATTGTACCAGGAGTTAAACAATTGGATAAAAATCCATTGTGTCCATTTGTAATAATCCGGGTTTGACGTGCGCACTTCTCTGCTCCAGTCGAATGAAAAGCCTATTTTATCCAATTGCTCACGGTAACGGGCAATGTTCTCTTTTGTTGTTTTTTCAGGATGCTGGCCGGTTTGAATGGCATATTGTTCTGCCGGTAATCCGAAACTGTCGTATCCCTGCGGATGCAGTACGTTAAATCCTTTATGACGTTTATATCGCGCATAAATGTCTGAAGCGATATAGCCCAGCGGATGCCCTACATGCAGTCCTGCTCCCGACGGGTAAGGAAACATGTCTAATACGAAATATTTAGGCTTAGACGAATTATTTTCTGCTTTAAAGGTTTGGTCTTCCGACCAAAATTTCTGCCACTTGGCTTCAATTTCATTTGGATTGTACTTCATTGCTCTGAATTCTATGTTACCGGAAATTGCATTCCTGTATGTTTTCTACTAATTTATCGTGAATCGTTCCGTTTCCACGCATCAAAAGATACTGAAAAACCGGTGTGGATTGCCAAAAAATCCCAAAACGATTCGTTTCCCAATCAAAAAACCTTCTTTTTGGGCAGGCAAATTTACATTATATTATAAGAAAGTTAAAACTTTGGACGTTATAAACCCTAAAAACAATTTTCTTTATTATTTTTACGGCTTAAATCAGATTCTATGGCTTCATCTTTTGAAAAGTATCAAAAACGCAAACTTATTTCTTCCTATTTTTCGGTTATTTTGAGTATTTTCCTGGTGCTGTTCCTTTTGGGCGCTTTAGGGCTTTTTGTTATTAATTCTGGAAAGATTTCAAACGATTTTAAAGAAAACATTCCGATGTCTGTTTACTTTAACAGTGAGGCCAACGACAGTATTCTGAAAGCGTTCGGAACACAACTGGTTGCTTCCAATTATGTAAAGGATCACACTTTTGTTTCCAAAGACGATGCAGCAAAAAAACACAAAGATATCATCGGCGAGGATTTTATGGAGTTCTTAGGATTCAATCCGCTTCAAAATTCTTACGACATTCACCTGAAAGGGGATTATGTTGTTTCCGACAGTATTAAAGAAATTGAAAGCAATATTCGTAAAAACCCTATGGTTACAGAGGTTATTTACGACAAACAACTGGTTGATCTGGTAAATGAGAACGTAAAGAAAATTACGTTTTGGATTTTAATCGTAAGTGCCGTACTGGCTTTGGTAGCGATGTTGTTAATTAACAGCTCACTGCGTTTATCGATTCATTCCAACCGTTTTATCATCAAAACCATGCAAATGGTCGGGGCAACAAAATCGTTTATCCGCAAACCGTTTATCTGGAGAAGCATCAAGCTGGGACTAATTGGTTCCGGACTGGCTATTATTGCTTTAATCGGACTGGTTTTCTATGTAGACGGTCTGTTTCCTAGTTTAGGTATTGCAACCGATTATCTTTCTATTGGCATTGTATTGGCAGCCGTATTGCTGGTAGGCATTATCATTACCTGGATCAGCACCTTCTTTGCGACCCAGCGCTTTTTAAATTTAAGAACAGACGATTTATATTAAGAATCTAAAATAATAGTAAGAACACGATACAATGGAGAACGAAAACAAACACAAACACGACTTTCTTTTTGAAAGCGTTAATTACAAAATCCTTTTTATAGGTCTTGGTGTTATTGCCTTAGGTTTTTTATTAATGTCGGGTGGCGGCAGTACCGATCCGAACGTATTTAGTGAAGATATCTTCAATTTCAGAAGAATCAAACTGGCACCGACCATCGTTTTAATCGGTTTTGGAATTACGATTTATTCGATTATCAAAAACCCTAAAAAAGATACTAAAGCCTAGTACCCGTTTCAATGGATTTATTACAAGCCCTTATTCTTGCCGTTATTGAAGGCTTAACAGAATATTTACCTGTTTCTTCAACCGGCCACATGATTTTTGCCAGTTCTTATTTTGACATTCAAAATGACGATTTTGTAAAACTATTCCAGGTTTCCATTCAGTTCGGAGCTATCCTTGCCGTTGTGGCGTTGTACTGGAAAAAGTTTTTCGATTTCTCCAAATTCAATTTCTATATCAAATTAGCCTGCGCCGTAGTACCGGCTTTGATTTTAGGCAAAATTTTTGACGACATGATCGATGCCGTATTGGGAAAACCTATTCCGATCGCGATTGTATTGATCTTAGGCGGTGTTATTTTGTTATTTGTGGACAATTTTTTCAAAAACCCGACGATTCACAAAGAAGAAGATATTTCCATTAAGAGAGCCGTGATTATCGGATTCTGGCAGTGTCTGGCAATGATGCCGGGAACAAGTCGTTCTGCCGCTTCTATTATTGGTGGCATGCAGCAGGGCTTAACCCGCCAGGCTGCCGCTGAATTCTCTTTCTTTTTAGCCGTTCCCACGATGCTTGCCGTTACCGTATATTCGCTGTTTTTAAAAACGTATGAAGTTTCCCAGTTGAAAGGATACGAACTTTTACTGCAATCCGGCGACAATATCAAATTGTTCCTTATCGGTAATGTAGTCGCTTTTATTGTGGCGGTTATTGCTATTAAATTTTTTATCGGCGTGGTTAAAAAATACGGTTTCCGTCCGTGGGGATATTACCGTATTATTGCCGGAACAGCTCTTCTGATTTACTTTACCTATATTAAATAATTACACTTTGATTACAGCCGAAGATTTCCAAACGGGACAAGTTTTACTGATTGACAAACCTTTGCAATGGTCGTCGTTTCAAGCCGTGAATAAGATTAAATGGTCCCTGAAGAAACACCTGGGATTAAAGAAAATCAAAGTAGGACATGCCGGGACTTTAGATCCGCTGGCATCCGGTTTACTGATTGTGTGCACCGGTAAATTCACAAAGCGCATCCCGGAATTACAGGGAATGATCAAAGAATATACCGGAACTTTTCACCTGGGCGCGACAACACCTTCGTATGATCTGGAAACGGAAATCGATGCTGTTTTCCCGACCGGACACATCACAGAAGAACTGATCTACAAAACAGTAGCATCCTTTTTAGGTGAAATCGACCAGAAACCACCCATTTTTTCCGCTATTAAAAAAGACGGCAAACGATTGTATGAACATGCCCGAAAAGGCGAAGAAATAGAAATCCAGTCCCGAAAAACCGTTATCCACGAATTTGAAATTACCCGTATTGCTTTACCGGAGGTAGATTTCAGAGTGGTTTGCAGTAAAGGAACCTATATCCGTTCTCTTGCCTACGATTATGGTCTAGCCCTACAGTCGGGTGCACACTTAACCGCTTTGCGCCGTACTAAAATCGGAGATTATGCTGTTGACAATGCCATGCTGGTTACCGACTTTGAAGATTCGGTAACGCCTTAAACCACATACCAGACAAGAGGCCACAAAAAAGACGGCATTAGCTATCCCAATACCGCCTTTATAAATCAGATACGTTTTTCAATTACAAACCTTCCATCACACCAAGCAGTTCCTGTTGTGTCGAAAGTCCTTTGTCTTTCAGGTACCACATTTGCAGGTCCGTCTTCGCCGTTTCATCAACAACACCGTGTGCTGCTTTGTAATCCAGTATTAATTGTTTGGCTCCCTGTGGTCGCGGACCCCAATCGGCCAGTATTTCTTTAGTATCGGCATCCAGAACAATCACTTTTGGAATAGCCCTTCCTCCGTTTGTTAAAAAATGCTGCATCAATTCCTCATTTTCATCTCTGAAAACAAGCTGCAGTGTTATATTTTCTGCAGACTCATCCATTTTGTGCAAGATCGGCAAGATCTGCGCCGCATCGCCGCACCAGCCTTCCGAAAGCACCAGCCAGATATATTTTTTACGGATAGCTGCCAAACCTTCCTGTATGTTTTGCGGTACCGCAATTGTTTTATCCAGACGATTCATCCGGGTTTCATTCAATTCACTGTAATGCAATAAATCATCAGACTGTTCATTACCCGTCGATTTCCCCTCTTTCAGTAATTTTGTCACCAAGCTTCTGTATTCCTGATAAGTATAACTTCTTTTCAGGCTGTCTTCGATATAATTTTCCATTTTCTATTTATTATACTGTGCAAATTTAGCGCAAAAAACAGGATTAAAAAGTAACAAAAGTCACAATCCAATGGACAAAAAGTGTAACTTTATCTTTTTACAGTACAAATGGATTTACAGACAAAATCAATAGGTTTAATTCTTTCCGGCGGCGGCACAAAAGGATTAGCACATGCCGGAGCCATTAAATTTTTAGAAGAAAAAAATATCCGCCCTGTTCATATTGCCGGTACCAGTGCCGGATCCATCATAGGTGCTTTATATGCCTGGGGAAAATCGCCCGATCAGATCCTGGAATTCTTCAAATCCATTTACTTTTTCCACTGGAAGCATTTTACACTCAAAAAAGCCGGCTTAATTGATTCGGAATCTTTTAAAAAATATTTTACCTCAATTTTTGAAGACGCAACTTTGGGCGACCTCAAAATACACACCCATATTACCGCAACCGATATGGTAAAAGGGAAGCTGAAAATTTTCAGCCCGGAAACCAAGATCGTTGATGCCATTTTAGCCTCATCCTCTTTTCCCGGTGTTATGTCGCCTTATGAGATAAAAGGACGTATTTATAGTGACGGCGGTATCCTGAATCACTTTCCGACCGATATTTTACAAGGCCGCTGCGACACCTTAATCGGTGTGTATGTAAGTCCTATCCAGAAAATAGAGGCCAGGGATCTTACTTCCATAAAAGCGGTAACAACCAGAGCTTTCGATTTGCTTTCTGCAAATTCCAACATGCAGAAATTCAATAACTGCGATTGGGTGATCGAGCCGGAAGAACTATCCATTTACAGCACTTTTGAAACCAACAAACTGCGAATGGAATCTATTTTCAATATTGGCTATGAGGCTGCCAGAAAGTCCTATCTGGAGCTCAAATTATAAATAACACCCCGTTCCGCTGCGTATGCATTTGCCTGTTAACCAAAAGTATTGCTTTGTTTAAGAAATATTTACGGAGTTAGTTTTAAAAAAACAGATAATAACTATATTTGCACCACTAAACAAAACTTGCAATGAAATACAAAAGAATCCTTCTAAAATTAAGCGGTGAAGCTTTAATGGGTGAAAGACAATATGGAATTGACCCTAAAAGATTAGCCGAATATGCAGCTGAAATAAAAGAAATCCATGACAAAGGTGTTGAAATCGCTATTGTTATTGGAGGTGGAAATATTTTTAGAGGTGTAGCCGGAGCGAGTAATGGAATGGATCGTGTTCAGGGAGATTATATGGGAATGCTTGCTACCGTAATTAACGGTATGGCATTACAGGGTGCTTTGGAAGAAGCTGGTATGCAGACCCGTTTGCAGACTGCTTTAAAAATTGAAGCCATTGCAGAACCATATATCAAAAGAAGAGCTGTTCGCCACCTGGAAAAAGGAAGAATTGTTATCTTCGGAGCCGGAACCGGAAATCCTTATTTTACAACCGATACGGCAGCAGTTTTAAGAGGTGTTGAAATCAATGCCGATGTAATCTTAAAAGGTACGCGTGTTGACGGTGTTTACACTGCCGATCCGGAAAAAGATGCTACGGCTGTAAAATATGATTCGATCACTTTCGAAGATGTATTAAAAAAAGGACTTAATGTAATGGACACAACCGCCTTCACTTTAAGTCAGGAAAACGAATTACCAATCATTGTTTTCGATATGAACAAAGAAGGTAATTTATTAAAAGTGTGCGAAGGCGCAACAGTTGGAACAACAGTAAATATTTAATTTTGAATCATAAAAATTAGTATCATGACGGAAGAAATTAATTTTATTTTAGATAGCACAAAAGAATCCATGAACGGTTCTTTATCGCACTTGGAGAAAGAATTCCTGAACATTCGTGCCGGAAAAGCGACACCGCAAATGCTTGGTGGTGTTTTTGTAGATTACTACGGTTCTCAAACGCCGCTTTCTCAGGTTGCAAACGTTAACACGCCCGATGCCAGAACGATTACCGTTACGCCATGGGAAAAAAGTATGTTACAACCTATCGAAAAAGCAATCATGATTGCTAATCTTGGTTTTAACCCGATGAACAATGGTGACAACATCATCATTAGTGTTCCGCCATTAACAGAAGAACGTCGTCGCGACCTTGTTAAACAGACAAAATCGGAAGCAGAAGATGCCAAAATCAGTATCCGTAACGTACGTAAGGATGCCAATACCGATATCAAGAAATTAGAAAAAGACGGAACTTCTGAGGACATTTGTAAAACTGCCGAAGAAGACGTTCAGAAACTAACCGATATCTTTATCAAAAAAATCGATGAGCTTTTGGCCGGTAAGGAAGCCGAGATCATGAAAGTATAAGTCAAAAAAATCCGCTGAATCAGCGGATTTTTTATTTCCCCACACAGCATTCCGCTACTCCGCTTTACAGTCCGAATCAATTCCCGCTTTAAATTAGCTTTATTGCTATCTTTTTGACATGCTTTTTATTACCTTTGCGGGCATTAAAAACTTTATATTCACTAAAAATCAATATAAAAATCATTACAATGAAGCACACTAAAGTTAAAGACCTACTAAACGGTACAAAGACATTGCATGAAGTAAAAGCAAAAGGTTGGGTTAGAACATTTAGAAATAATCAGTTTATCGCGTTGAATGACGGTTCTACGATAAATAATATTCAGTGTGTTGTTGATTTTGAAAATACTCCGGAAGAGACTTTAAAAAGAATCACCACCGGTGCTGCTGTCAGCCTTACAGGAACTTTGGTAGAAAGCAAAGGAGCCGGACAGACAGTAGAAATCCAGGTTACCAAATTGGAAATATTAGGCGATTCCGATCCGGAAAAATATCCGATGCAGCCTAAAAAGCACTCTTTGGAGTTTTTACGTGAGAATGCTCACTTAAGAATCCGTACAAATGCTTTCGGAGCTATCATGCGTGTCCGTTCGACATTAGCATTTGCAGTGCACCAGTATTTCCAGGAAAACGGTTTCTTTTATGTAAATACACCAATCATCACCGGTTCGGATGCTGAAGGAGCCGGAGAAATGTTTAGAGTAACAACGTTACCATTTGACGGTACCCCGCGAACTGAAGACGGAAAAATAAACCATAAGGAAGATTTCTTTGGAAAAGAAACCAACTTAACCGTTTCCGGACAGCTGGAAGGAGAAACGTATGCTATGGCTCTGGGTCAGATTTATACTTTCGGACCTACTTTCAGAGCGGAAAACTCGAATACTTCCCGTCACTTAGCAGAGTTCTGGATGATCGAGCCTGAAGTTGCTTTTAACAACCTGGCAGACAACATGGATTTAGCCGAAGATTTTATCAAATATGTGATCAAATACACGGTTGACAAGTGCGGCGACGATTTAAAATTCCTGGAGCAGCGTTTGCTTGATGAAGAGAAATCAAAACCTCAGGCGGAAAGAAGCGAAATGAGTTTATTAGAAAAACTGAACTTCGTAATGGACAACAACTTTAAACGCGTTAGCTATACCGAAGCTATTGACATTTTAAAAAGCTCCAAACCAAACAAGAACAAAAAATTCAATTATATCATTGACGAATGGGGAGCTGACCTGCAAAGTGAGCACGAAAGATTCCTTGTTGAAAAACACTTTAAATGCCCGGTAATCCTATTTGATTATCCTGCAAAAATAAAAGCGTTCTACATGCGTTTAAATGAAGACGGACAAACGGTACGTGCGATGGATATCCTTTTCCCTGGAATTGGTGAAATCGTAGGTGGTTCTCAAAGAGAAGAGCGTTTGGATGTATTGCAACAAAAAATAGCCGATTTAGGAATTGATGAAAAAGAATTATGGTGGTACCTTGACACAAGACGTTTCGGAAGTGCTGTTCACAGCGGTTTCGGACTTGGTTTTGAAAGACTGGTATTGTTCGTAACCGGAATGACAAACATCCGTGACGTAATTCCTTTCCCAAGAACTCCTCAAAACGCAGAATTCTAATCCAGAATTTGTGAATTTGGTTATGGTTTAAATCAGGATAAGAAAATTATAGCTTTCTTATCCTGATTATATCACTAAAGAAGACGTGACCTTTGCTGAAAATTTTTTATTTTTGAATATACATTTCATCAGGTTCAATCATTACGTTATTCAGAAATGACAAATAACCAAATCAACGAATAACCGAATACACAATATAATGCTCAAACAACATTTACAACTTAAATTATCCCAAAAACTATCGCCTCAGCAAATCCAATTGATGAAGTTGATACAATTGCCTACACAGGCTTTTGAACAACGTCTTAAAGAGGAATTGGTTGAGAATCCCGCTTTGGAAACCGGTAAGGAAGAACAAATGGATGCCGATGAGTTTGCCGATGATAATTTTGACGAGTATGATGATTATGATAACGAGCGCATTGATGCTGACGAGATCAATATCGATGAATATTTAAGCAATGATGAAACGCCGGACTACAAACTTCAGGCGAATAATTACAGCGATGACGACGAAGACAGAAGCCTGCCTTTTGCTGCTCCTGTAAGTTTTCATCAGGATTTAATCAACCAGCTGAATACTTTTATACTTTCCGACAGCGAAAGGGAAATTGCCGAATTCTTAGTGGGCAGCATCGACGACATGGGTTACATCCGTCGCGATATTCAGGACATTGTTGACGATATGGCGTTTACACAGGGTATTTATACCGATGATAAAAATGTGGAACGCATTCTGAACATTATCCACGAACTGGAACCATCCGGTGTTGGCGCCAGAGATTTACAGGAATGCCTGTTGTTACAGCTGCGTCACAAAACACCAACAGAAGCGATCGCACTAGCCATTGACATTCTGGAAAACCAGTTTGATGCCTTTACCAAAAAGCATTACGACAAGTTATTACAAAAATACGACATCACTCAGGAACAGCTTCGAAAAGCTATTGATGAAATCGAAAAGCTAAACCCGAAACCGGGCGGTTCTTTCGACGGCAACACCAAAGCGATCGAACATGTGGTTCCCGATTTTTCAATACGCATTGTGGAAGGTGAGTTAGAACTTTCCCTGAACGGACGAAATGCACCTGAATTACACGTTTCCAAAGATTATCAGGAAATGCTGCAAACGTATAAAGAGTCCCGGGAAAAATCGAATTCCCAAAAAGACGCCGTACAGTTTATCAAGCAAAAACTGGATTCTGCGAAATGGTTCATTGATGCCATCAAACAGCGTAATGAAACCTTGTTTGTAACCATGAATGCCATCATGCACTATCAGGAAGAATATTTCCTTGATGGCGATGAAACCAAGTTGCGACCAATGATCTTGAAGGATATTGCCGACATGATCGGTCTGGATATTTCTACCGTTTCCCGTGTGGCAAACAGCAAATATGTAGACACTCCTTATGGCACCAAGCTAATCAAGGATTTCTTTTCGGAAGCCATGAAAAATGACCAGGGAGAAGATGTTTCGACAATTGAAATTAAAAAGATCCTTCAGAATGTCATTGAAGATGAAGACAAGAGCAAACCGTTGCCGGATGACAAGCTTGCCGAAATTTTAAAAGAAAAAGGATACCCGATAGCCCGGAGAACGATTGCCAAATACCGCGAACAGCTGGATATTCCGGTAGCCCGGATGAGAAAGAAAATATAACCGTTTCTGCCTAACCTCAATACATCAAAAATGGATTTGAAGAAGATTTTTCCTTTATTTTCTTATTTATTTCATCCACTGTTTATTTCGGTTTATGCTACCTTATTTTACTTTTTTGTAACGCGCAGTTATTTCTATCCGCATGAAATTTACCTGATTCTTTTTCAGGTGGTGATCTTAACGGTATTCCTTCCCGTTTCCACTTATTTTTTGTTGAAGTCTTTGGGATTAATCCGCTCCGGTATTATGCTTTCTGAAAAGAAAGAACGCCGGTTACCGCTGGCTTTCCAGGCCATGTTCTTTCTGGTATTGATCGAGCATTCCTTTGCGATGCTGTCCATACCCGAGCTCTATTACTTTTTCCTGGGAGCCTTAATCAGTTCCGTACTGGCTTTACTGCTGTTGTTATTTCATTTCAAAGCCAGCCTGCACATGATCGGATTGGTAGGGTTTACCCTTTTTATCATGGGAATTTCATTGCATTACCACATCCGTTTTGTAAACATGATTGCCTTTTTTATAATGGCTGTAGGTGCTGTTGCCACATCAAGGCTGTATATGCATGCCCATTCGATGAAAGAAATTATCGCAGGCATTGTAATTGGTGCCTTACCGCAAATCGCACTTTGGTATTACTGGCTATAAGATGTAGAAGATAACCAGGAAGCTGAAAACATTGATCTTAATTCTCTCTCCTTCAATTTCACCGGATTTAAATAACGGATTCAGACCGTAAAAAGCATACGCATTAAAAGTATTGTAGCCGATCCCCACATAAGGACCGTATTGGATTTTATTCAAATCGGAATTATTGGTCACTTTATATTTTCCGTCACTACCGGTATAAACGGATTTGCTGTACATCAGATAGCTGAATTTGAACCCTGAATATACTCTCCAGAATTTATGGCTTTCCGGTGTAGACGTTCTCCAGCGCACTTCAACAGGAATATCCAGATAATGCATTTCCAGTTTGTTTCTGTCAAAATCAGAACTGATGGAATAGTTCACAACATTGTTCTCTTCCATGATTTTCATGTTCTGGCGCAGGCTGTTAAAAGTATATCCTATTCCGGGTGCGATGGCAAAAGTTCTCTTTTTATTCAGTGGAATATCCCGGAGAAAACCGGTGCTAAGCCCTAATGAAAACGAGTTTTGTGAAAAACCGCTCGGGCTGTTTTGAAGTAAATTATAGGCAATACTGATATAAAACTGATCTTCTCTATACAAAGAGTCTACAACAACAACTTTTTTCTCTTCTTCTTTTTTTTCTGTTTCTTCTGTCTGAGCAAAAATACAAACCGGAAAAATCAATAAAAGGTATAGCAGGCCAACTTTAATCATACTTTGCTTAATTTCTGTACTAAAGTAATAAAAACTAGCTTTATTTTGGTTTATTGCCTTCGAATCTTTTGAAAACCTATATCAATCCGATTTTCTTTGCTTCTTCAATCAGTTCTTTATCACCGCCTTTGGAACGGAGCAACTGACTTTTAATATTTGCTTTTCTTTTTTCCAGTGCACTCATCGAAAGCGGAATATAATTGGGAAGGTCTGCCGTTTTAACACCCTGAGAAATCAGGAGCAATATCTGGCTATCAATGGAATCCCATTTGATATTCTTCATCATCAGCTCTTTCAGTGAGTTGGAAATGGTATGGCTCACAAAATTTTCACCGCTGTAAATCTTTTCAAAAACGTTTGGAAACATTTCGAAGTTCACATCACATTTTGATATAAAAGCTTCCGGATTTACCTTGTTCATAATCTTGTCGATCAAAACCGGTTCATTATGCATGGTAAGCAACGCAATTTTACAATTTGGAAATTTCTCTCTTATCAGCATTGCCAAATCCACACCGGATTCCATGTTCATCTCTTTATAAGCCGGCAGGCTGATATCCAGATAAGCAAAATCAATAGCCTTTTTTAATCTGAAAAAGTTCATGATCGCATTATAGGCAGCGGTACAATTATGGGCTGTCGTAAAATTAAGCGCTAAATTTTCTGTATTAAACTCAGAAAGCAAATTAATATAGCCATCCAGTGTCATCGGATGGTCATCAACTAACAGAATATTTATCTCTTTTGACATAACGTTTATTTTCTATTACAAATCTAAACAAAAAGTACGGAATATCCGTAAAACTATATCGTATGAAAATCATAGCTTGCACTAAAATTTCAGCTGTGCATTATCCGTTTCTGCTCATTGATGACGATGAGAAAGTTGCCAAAAGTATTTTAGATGTTTTTGAAGATTTTGAAGACTTCCTGTGCCTTGGTATCATCAAAACCAAGGAGGAAGCCATAAACAGGATTTTAGAGTTAAAGCCGAAATTAGTGTTCATTGAAATTGCTTCAAAAAAGCCCGATTCTGATTTATCTTTCGCTATTTTATCGGAATTGAATGAGTTTTTAGAGGAATTACCCTATTTTGTGGTTATTACTTCCGATGAAAGCCATGCGTTTGAAGCTATTAAAAAAGGGGTTTCGGATTATTTATTAAAACCGCTGAGCCAAAGTGAGCTTCGAAAATGCTTACTTCGTTTCCAGAAAAAAAATCCGGTCAAAGAGCCTGAAACTATTTGTGTGAAATCATACGGTGATTATCAGTTTGTACATTTAAAAGACATTACGCATTTAAAAGCAGACAATAACACTACTGATATCTTCCTGAATTCAGGGCAAAAAATTAGTGCCTACAAGACGTTAAAACATTTTGAAAGTTTATTACCTTTCTATTTTTTACGGGTGCACAACAGTTCAATTGTAAATATTAATTATGTTTCCAGAATTAATTTAGGGAAATTAAAATGCTACTTAAATAATAATGAAATTTCGATTCCTTTCTCAAGGTCTTATAAAGATAACATTGACACCATTATCCGGCGTATCTCTTCTTAGTAAATCTGCTATTCACCCGCAAAAACAGTCATTCTACTAACAACCGCCTTACAACCACTAAATACGCAGTCAATGATAACAAAAAGAAATTCAACATTATATAATTTTGTAACTGTAATAATGACGGAACAATTTAAAGCTTTAAACAATTACTTAGGATGAGGGATCATAATTTACAAATGACATCTTTAGTAATACTGAAAAGAAATCCCATCTTTCAGATCAACAAACAAAACAAATACCACAACATCATAAAAAATGTTGTAACGACCCCATTATCTTAACATTAAAAAAATTTTTTATGAAAAAAGTACTTCTTATTTTGACACTTATTATTGTTGGCGGATTAACCTTCTCTTGTTCAACTGACGAATATGATGCTTCACAAGAAACCAGCGCAAAACAACAATTTAATAAAGAAAGTGACTTAATGCGTGTGATCCCTAACGATTCCACAGCAATTTTACCAAACAACACGACCACTGAGCCGATAAGTACAAATCTTGAAGGTGACGACAATGGCGGAGGAACCATTATCCCACCAAAAAGATAATTTAACTTTTAAAGCAACCTACATTTGGGCAATACGGTTTTAACTAACCATATTGCCCAACTTTTTTTTACTTTATTACATCAAAGTCTTACATTTGGTAAATAATCCGCAACTCGTTTTGATTTGAAATTCCTACGCAACACCATACTATTG
The DNA here is from genome assembly GCF_002379575.1 of Flavobacterium sp. UBA4197. NCBI lineage: Bacteria > Pseudomonadati > Bacteroidota > Flavobacteriia > Flavobacteriales > Flavobacteriaceae > Flavobacterium > Flavobacterium sp. UBA4197. The sequence goes on along the minus strand of NZ_DFUB01000006.1, from coordinate 104,433 downwards.
TTCTGCTGTTTATTTTTTTTCGCCTGTAAAAAAGATAACACAAATGTCCCCATTAATGATTCTGACAAAAAAATAAAATCATTATTTAAAGATGCCGGTAATACCAATCTGAAAGTTGAACAGAAAAAGATCTACTACGATTCCATCATCAATTATATTTCTAAAAGGAAAAACGATTCTATTACCCGGGATTATTATTTCCAGCTTGCTTCTGAATATTACCGTCAGAATGATTTTGACAATTCCAAAACCATCAGCCGTATCGCGCACCGGCTTTCAGTAGAAGGAAAAGACACCCTGGCTGTTGCTAAAGCGCTTTATTATATCGGTGACTGCTATGAGCCTACCAAAAAAGACAGTGCTTTCTACTACTATCTTCAGGCAGAAAAAATCTACAGCAAGAAAAAAGACTATGAAAACCTTGGCAGAATGTATCTGTACAAAGGCGGTATCTTATATAACGAAGGAAACTACACCGAAAGCGAAATTGAAGTTAGTAATGCCCTGCACTTTTTAACACCAACAAAAAATCACCGGTTAATTTACGGCTGCTACAACATGCTTGCCATCAATTTACAGGGACTGAACTACGATTCGGAAGCATTAAAATACCACGAACTGGCATTAAAGGAATTTGAAAAGCTAAAACTGGAAGAAACCGATCCGCGGATTATCATCAGTTATTCGGCTCCCACTTTAAACAATATGGGTTATCTGTATGAAAAAATGGGCGAGCACAATAAGGCTATCGAACAATTTGAAAAAGTAATTGCCATTAAAGACCTGCGGAAAATATCTCCGGATTCGTATGCCACTTCTTTGAGTAACCTGGCTTATTCCCGAATGAAAACCGGCAACTTCTCGAATTTACCGGATATGTTCTTTGAAGCACTGCACATCCGGGACAGTCTTGATATAAAATCGGCTGTGGTGTTCAGTAAAATACAGTTAGGAGAATACTACCTGATGAAAAAAGACACTGCTAAATCCATTTCTATTTTTAAAGAGAGCTACCAACTGGCTAACGATATTAAAAGTTACTATGAAATACTGCGTTCTTTAAAATTGTTATCGCAAATTGACAATCAAAACAACCTGCACTATTCCAATGTGTATATAGCCGTTAGCGACAGTTTACAGAAAAAAGAAAGAGCCACGAGAAATAAATATGCCCGGATAGCCTACGAAACGGAACGACTGGAAGAAGAAAACCAGGTATTGACAAAACGAAATCTTTATATCCTGATTGGTGCTGCCTTTTTTATTTTCCTGGTAACAGCCCTGGGGATCATCCGCCACTTAAAAGCGAAAAACAAAGAGTTACAATTACTGCAACAGCAACAGGAAGCCAATGAAGAAATCTATCATTTACTTATCGAACAGCAGGAAAAAGTAAATGTGGCTAAGGAAGAAGAAAAATCGAGAATTGCAATGGAGCTGCACGACAACATCATGAATAAGATTTATGGTGTTCGTATGAATTTAGGTTTTTTCAACAATAAAGCCGACGAAAAGGCAACGGAAAAAAGAAAAGAGTACATCCTGGAACTTCAGAATATTGAAAAAGAGATCCGGACGATATCCCATGATTTAAAGAAAAACTCTTTCTTTGAAGAGCGCAATTTCTCCGAATTACTCAGCTTCCTGATCAAAAGTCAGGAAAACATCAACAGCACCAGTTTCCATCATGAAATTGATGAAAGTATCAATTGGGACACGGTTCCAAGTACAACCAAGATTAACATTTACCGCATTATCCAGGAGGCTATTTTAAACATAAACAAGTATGCCAATGCTAAAAATGCTTTTATCACGATCACCCCGATTGAGGAGAATACGCTAAAACTGGTGGTTAGTGATGACGGTAAGGGCTTTGATCTGAAATCGTCCAAAAAAGGCATCGGACTGAAAAACATGACCGAACGTATTACTGCCTTAAGAGGAGAACTGAAAATCAAATCGAATGTTGGAAAAGGAACCCAGATAGAGGCTGTTTTTTCGATTTAAAACCTATATATCTAATGGGACATGATACCAATGCTTTAATCGGCCGAGCGCCTGTTAATCTCGAAAAGATTCAATATTATGGACTAGCTGTAGCTTTCGAAAACGATTTTGCCATTGTTTTTCTGGACGACTACCACCTTTTGCACTGGAGCCGTAAACTGCATTTAGACTACAGCACTGATAATGAAGACTTACAATTTGGCGGTGAATTAGTCCATCTCTTTGCCAAAGAAATAGGATTTGAGGATTATGTAATTACGTATCTCTCTTACAAATATTATGGCGAATTATACCGGAGTTCCATTAAAGCAGCAGAAGGCGATATCAATATAGTACTGCAGCAATTAGGCGTTGAAGTTTTAAATACCCAAAATGAATTCCACCAACTAAATCTTGATGATTACCGGATGTCCGAATGCTATTACTGGAAAGGGGACTCAAACTGGGCAAGGTTCCGTGAAAACATCATAGCCGGCCGTATAGAGGACTAAACTAAGGTTTTGCTTAATATATCTATTTATTGGTAAAAATATTTGATACAAGCGTTACCTTAAAATCTGAGTCAATTGATCTACATTAATTATTTTCGTTCCATAAGTGAGGTAAAAAAAGAGTAGTACTATGATTAGTATCTTTTTTGTTTTATAAAACTTGTAATATGTAAATCACTTACTACTTAAGATGCTATTATATTCCTTCTTACTCATTATACCTTTTACAAATTCATTATACTGAATAGATGTTAATCCCAATTGCTTAATAGTTATTTTAGTTCTGCTTTCTCCAAATTTTTCATCGCTTAAATCAGGCAATTTTATCGTACCATAATATTTATTCCCTATAACGATTTTTGCAGTATCATGTCTGCCATTATTATGTATATCCTTCGTTGGAATTTTTTCTCGAATAGCAACATTAACTTCCTTTTCGGTAAATATTATAAATTTCCCCATTTACTTTAATATTTTTTCAAATTCACTTTTAAGTCTCATTGCATTACCTGAAGGGATGTAATCACTATTAAATAAATCCTGATATAGATTCTTCAAATCCTCCTTTAACTCTTCAATGGTTTCATTTAAATCATCACCTTTTGCATATAAATTCAAATCCTGAACAATAGACAGGTACTCATCATTCTCCCTTAGCACCTTAACTTTTAATGGCTGTGCTAAAGGAATTCCCTGAATAAAATTAATGAAATGATACATCTTATGAATACAAGCTTTTATCTTTTATGCAATTTCATTGCACACTAGTTTTTAGAATTATTTCTGGCAGATTTGCCAATTAATCAATTATGCATGAATAACTTTTGTTAATTCATATTTGATATCAGGCTAGGTTTAACACAAAACTACAGTAAAAATGTTTCGCCAGATTAAATTGTAGCAACTACAGGTAAAATATAAAATCGTTCTAAATAATAATAAGCAATAGTATCCTATATTTTCAACTTGCAAATAAGATATCAAAAACACTAATTACGTTTTTGAAACATCTTAAAGAAGTAAAGATTAAGAAGAAATTGAGCATATCCGTAAACAGCGTCTTCAATGGGAATAGTAAGTAATCGTATATTTAAAAATTCTTCGGGATTATAATTGACTATTGCAGATTCCAGTCCTGTACCGGTTAACACCCCATTAACTGGAAAAAAACCAAGCATTAATACAGAAAATACCAGAGAAGCCTTTCCGATCCAATCTACCCGAGCTATAAAATGTAAAAAGACTAACGTTAATATTGTAATAATTGCAGTAACTAAAGTATAAATCTTATCTGTATATAATAAAGCAAACACGGCACATACAACCACGCTGATAAATACAATGATATTATTGTAAGGCCTGACCCAGTCAAGGTTAAAAAATTTGTCGAGGCAGAAAAATGTAAAAATGCAAGAAAACGGAATACATATAAAAAACAACCATTCTTCGATTGGCAAACCGAAAATGCTAATACCAAGGGTATAGGCTTTATTAAACCACCAGACTCCTATTTTTGTGAAAAAGATATCCCATATTATAAATGGTATTGCAACCAAGATACCGGCCTTTAAAAAGGCAGAAAACTGTTTATTGAACTGTATCCTTTTGTCAAATGAAAAAATAAAGCAAACAATTACGGTAAGTAAATTAATCAATAAATAAGTATACGGTTTCATTATTGTTTAGTATTAAAATACATTCTGAAATATTTTAAGGGAACCCATAAAAAACCGAAGCATTCTCCATCGTGCTTGCCTGTATGTTTGTGATGCTGTTTATGCGCTCTTCGGATAGCCAGAAAATATGGGTTTTGTGTTTTCTGCAATGTTTTTATTCGTTGGTGAATAAAAATATCATGTACCCAAAAATAAGCAATCCCATATAAGGTAATACCTAAACCTATGAAAAACCGGTAATCAAAATTGTTTAAAGAACCCCAATATAATAAGGCAATGGCCGGTAATGCAAAGATTACAAAAAAGTAATCATTTTTTTCAAGCGGTCCTTTATTGGTGTGATCGTGATGATCCCGATGCAAGACCCATAAAAATCCATGCATCACATATTTATGGATAATCCAGGTTGCACCTTCCATTAGTATAAATGTTAAAATAACGATGCTAAAATTCATAGTGGTTTAAAAGATTAATTAGACAATTGTTCCTATGCATAGTAATGCCGGTTAAGTATATATTGCAGTTTTTCACAGATATGCAACTTGCTAAAACACCTAAAAACAGAGCATTAACAGATAATTCATTATGTCTCTCATCGAAAAAGCGGTATTTACATATTTAATTATTACTCTTGTTTAAATCGGTAATCATTGTATTTCTTTTTTAACGACTGCAGCAATCATATTTTTTAGCGGTATTGAGGTTATCCTATTTTTGTTAGCATGAATAAATTGCAAATCTTGTTCTACTTCGTTGTTGTATCCTAAAAAGGAAGGACAGTTTTGCTGAATAGATAATCGGATAAAACGGATTTCAATATTATTAGGACTTTCTTTTACAGCATTTTCGATATCCTTTTTACCCTTATTAAAAGCATTAAGCTTAACTATCGGATTGATGGCATGACTGGCCCAGATTGTTCTGAAAGCCCCCCTGTAAGCAAGATAAACACTATTTCCATTTTTAGTCTGTAATTGCGCTAACATGGCTTTACACAGCTTTTTATCCGATACTGCTTTGACATAATTCGCACGTATGGAATCCATATTAGGATCATTATGTGCTACTGTGACAAGACAGGTAAAAAGCATTAGTAATACCGTTAATAACTTCATAGAACGGCTATTTTATATTGTACATAACTACTCATCGCAAGGGATAACTTTTGACTATTGGCAATACGAATCCGCTGGGACATTATTTTCTCAGCCGGAGTTTTCTTTATTTTAGTAAACAACGATAAGTAGTATTTGTAAGCTAAATATACTCCAAATCGGGAAGAAGCTGGCAGCATTTTTATCCCGATCAGTGCTTCTTTAAACTCTGATGCAATTTCAGTTTCAATCTGATGTTTAATCTCTGGGTTAAAAAGATTCATTTGGATATTTGGGAAATAGGTACGTCCCAAAATCTGATAGTCGTCTTTTAGATCCCTTAAAAAGTTTACTTTCTGAAAAGCGGACCCCAATTTCATCGCATAGGGTTTTAGTTTTTCAAAGCAAGACTTGTCTCCATTCACAAATACCTGAAGACACATAAGTCCTACCACTTCTGCTGAGCCTAAAATATATTCCTGATAGCGCTCGGAATTATAATCTACCTGATACAAGTCCATTTCCATACTATGCAGAAACTGTGCAATTAATGATTGGTCGATGTTATAATGGTTTACTGTTTCCTGAAATGACTGCAATATTGGGTTTAGTGAAATCCCTTCCTGGAACGCCATGTAGGTTTCATTTCGAAAACGCTCCAGTAATGCGGCTTTGTCATAATCGTGGAAACTGTCAACGATCTCATCAGCCAGTCGCACATAGCCATAAATAGCATATATAGCAGGTCTGATTCCGGGCTTTAAAGCCAAAATGCCTAGAGAGAAGCTTGTACTGTATTTTTCGGTCACAATTTTGCTAACCTTATAGGATACTTCGTCAAATAGCTTTTTCATACCTGGATATTTTGAGTTTGTTTACTTCTTTTGCAACTATATTACCTGATATAATAGAGGGTGGAACTCCCGGTCCGGGTACTGTTAGCTGACCGGTGTAAAACAGATTTTTTACGTGCTTGTTTTTAATAGATGGTTTTAGTACCGCCGTTTGATTTAGCGTATTGGCTAATCCGTAGGCATTACCGCCATAGGCATTGTAATCGTTTATAAAATCGCTGACACAATAACTTTTTTTATAATCTAATTTTGACTTCAGGTTCTTCGTTCCGGTATGTTTTTCGATACGTTCCAACATTTCGTATAAATACTTCTCCCGAATCGATTCCGCATCGGAAAGCCCAGTGGCAAGGGGTATTAATAAAAAAAGGTTTTCACACCCTTCCGGGGCGACCGATGGGTCGGTTTTTGACGGACAACAGGCATAGAATAATGGTTTTTCCGGCCATTTTTTGGTGTTGTAAATGGTGGCAACATGTTCGTCCAGATCGTTTTCGAAAAATAAGGTATGATGTTTTAAATTGGGAATCCGTTCGTTAAAACCCAAATAATAAATCAGACAGGAAGGAGCAAAAGTACGGCTAGCCCAGTATTCTTCATCATAATTACGCATGTTGGGTTCCAGTAATGTCTCTGTATGATGATAATCACAAGATGCTATTATCGAATCAAATGCCAGGAATTCTCCGTTAACAATTAATCCTTTGGCCTGACCTTGTTCAACAATAATCTGATCAATATTTTGATTGAAATGAAAATAGGCCCCTTGTTCTGCTGCTACTTTTTGCATGGCAAGAACCAATTGATAGAAACCGCCCATCGGATACCAGGTTCCCAGAGCATAGCCTCCATAATTCATCAGGCTATACAAGGCCGGAATTTTGGTTGGCGAGGCCCCGAGAAATATAACAGGGAACTCCATAAGCGCTCTTAATTTATGATTGGAAAAATATTTCCCCACATAACTTCTAAAATTGGTGAGCAGATTTAGTTTTAAAGTACTACCAGCAATCTTTGGAGATAAGAATTCCAGCCAACTGTGACAGGGCTTATTTACAAATTCTTTCATTCCAATATCATATTTATATTTAGCAGATTTCATAAAAAGATCCAACTTCTCACCTGCTCCCTTTTCAATATCTTCAAATAAAACTTTAAGATCATCATAGGATTCCGGAACTGTAATCTTACCATCTTGGAAGATTATTTCAAACTGTGGGTTTAGGGCAACAAGATTGTAAAAGTCTGTAGCATGATAACCGAAATTATTAAAGAACGATTCAATAATATCAGGCATCCAATACCAGCTTGGCCCCATATCAAAGGTATAACCATTATCTGTTTGAAACTGCCTGGCTCTTCCACCGGGTTGATCCTGTTTTTCAAAAACGTGAACCTCGTTACCTGCCTGAGCACAGTACGAAGCAGCAGATAAACCAGAAATACCTGAACCTATTATTGCGATTTTCTTTTTCATATACTTGTCTTTTTAGTGAATAAAAAGTCATCATTCACTTTTTGCAAAAGCTCATGACTGTCTATATGTTGGGAAAAAATCGGGTGGTGAAAATCATCCAGCTTATTTAATAACCTTATCAGCTGCATTTTTTCAGGATAAGACAAATCACCTGAAACAATTTGAGTTGCAAGGCGTATTTTTCCCATTTGTTCGCTTAATGATTCCAAACCTCTGGGAGTGATCTTAATTACTTTACTTCTCCTGTCCGTTTCTGAATCACTCTGTATTACCCAGCCATTTTTGATCAAACGGTTAATGATTTGCATCCCTGTTGGTTTATCCTGTATATTTTTTTTAACAAGCTCCATCTTTGTCATTGCACCAAAAGCTTTTAAATTAATTAGGTAAACGAAATCTTCTTGTGTCGAAAACTCAGAACCGTGAATAGCAGATTTAGAGTAGGCTTTAGCATATCGATTCATGTGTACCAATAAAGTACTGATTACACTCTCTGGACTTCTGCCATCTATTTTACCTTCCCAATCAGGTTCTTTTAAATCAGAGTTCGCCTCCTTTTCATTATCAGAAACCCATTTTTTAAAGCCTTTTATATCTTTTGGATAACCATCACTGTTATTGTCCCTTTCAAATTTCTCTACAAGTTGAATAACGTCCTTAATAAGTTGATAGTTCATAAATCATTTTTTTAGTATGTAAATATACTATTTTTTTAAAATAAAAGAATTATTAAATACCAAAAAGAACGCATTTACAATGCTTATAAAGTTTTATTTTAGAAGAGCAAGGCAAACTTTAAATACATTTTACCATAAACCTGACTATCGGAATCTATTACCAATTAGCAAACTGAGTTACTCGATAATCATTTAACTATTTGATGAGTGTTTCATGTAAACATCATCTAAAATAAATAAAGAAAGTACCTGACCATTTAGCGGATAGGAAATTTATGTATGCATTGATAATTGAAATAAAATTTAAATTTATAACAGCAATAAAGAGCAGAATATTTAATTTACTATCAGTCAATCATTTGTCATTATTTGACTATATAGGTTCGAGAGAATTTAAATCATAAAAAAACCGCAGTAAATCAATGATTTACTGCGGTTTATACTATTAAGCAGAGAGGAAGGGATTCGAACCCTCGATACTCTTTTGGAGTATACACACTTTCCAGGCGTGCGCCTTCGACCACTCGGCCACCTCTCTAATTTCAGATTGCGAATTAACGACTTTTATTTTGTTTTATCAATGCTTTTTACAAAAATATTATGTCATTTCTCCACGTATTGATGTTTCGTATATAGTTTTAAAAACTGCGGGGGAAACTTTTTGTCCCAAAAGGTACATCAGCTTAGCAATTGCAGCCTCTGTCGTGATATCCCGACCCGAAATAACGCCTATTTTTTTAAGCTCTAATCCGGTTTCATATTTGTCCATATTCACACTTCCTCCGGAACATTGTGTCACATTAATAATGTGCAGTCCGTTTTTTACGGCTTTTTCCAGTATTGCAATAAACCATTCCTCCGTTGGCGCATTACCGGAACCGTATGTTTCCAGTATAACTCCTTTCAGATTCGGAATATTCAAAACGGCATGTAAAACACTTTCATTGATTCCCGGAAACATTTTAACAATCACCACATGATCGTCAAAATCCTTGTTTACTTTCAGTTTTTTGTTTCCGTTTCTCTTTAACAGCAGTTCCTCACTCACTTTTAAATGCACACCCGATTCTGCAATAGCAGGATAATTGGGCGATGTAAAAGCATTAAAGTGTTCCGCACTTATTTTAGTCGTCCGGTTGCCCCGGTACAGCTTGTATTCAAAATACAGGCATACTTCCGTTATAAGCGGTTTATTTTTATTTTGAAGTGTTGCAATTTGTATGGCCGTAATCAGGTTTTCCTTAGCATCGGTCCTTAAATCACCTATTGGCAGCTGGGAACCTGTAAACACGACCGGTTTGCTCAAATTTTCGAGCATAAAGCTCAAGGCAGAAGCAGAATATGACATGGTATCCGAACCGTGTAATACCACAAATCCGTCAAACCTGTCATAATTGTTTTCAATGGCATTCGCCATCGCCACCCATTTTTTCGGATTCATATTCGAAGAATCGATGGGCTCTTTAAAAGAAAATGTTTCGATATCACAATCCAGCAGTTTCAGTTCCGGAATACGAAGCAGCAATTCATCAAAATTAAATGCTTTCAATACTCCTGTTTCGGAATCTTTCACCATACCGATTGTTCCACCGGTGTATATTAACAGAATGTTGGGTCTGTTAGACATTTTCGTATTTCATTTTATTGATTACCGGATTGGCATACATGGCCAGGAATCCGTCGCGCAGCGTTTTTACTTCTCCGCCCAGTTTCATTTCCAGTCGTCTTTCAAAAAGCTGTTTTTCTTTCTGCGTATAACGTTCTGAAAAACGATCGGTTTTATGCAGTAAATCGTATGCGATATAATTGGTCGGCCACAGGCGGTAAGTTGAAAGTATCGAATCGTCTATAACCTGCGCCAAAGCCTGAATCTGCTTATTGGAATTATCAAACTCCGCTCCGATCTTATCCAGTTCCTTATCCAGCACATCACCTACATGAATGTGTATTCTTTTCTTTTGCCCGATAATACCGCTGATCAGCGTAATAAAATCTTCATTCTTCTCCTTGATATACACTTCATCATTTGCTTCAGCCATCAGTTGCGGCATTTTCAAAGCATCTGTAGGATCGTATTCGTATGAAATTGAAACCGGAACGATTTTTATTTTTTTAAAGAATTCGATAACGTTCTTTCCTTCGCAGGCCATCGCCAGCATTTTCAGCACACCCGGATTGGTGGCGTCATTACCGTCTTTTGTTCTTCCTTCTCTTTGTGCAATCCAGACAGACCGGTTTTCTTTTGTCAGTAAATGATACATGAATTCCGACATCAGTTTTGAGCTTTGCAGCAATTCTCTTGGCGGCAACCCTCTTTGTACCAAAAAGTTTCGGTTGAGTTTTGACAAGGTCAGCAAAAACGATTTCTGCACTAAATTATCACCAATAGCAGAAGCCGTCATAATCTGCCCATGGTCAAACAGGCTGACATTTAAAAGGGAAGTATCTAAAATGATATCGCGATGGTTCGATATAAAAAGGTAAGCCGTATTCGGTTCCAGTTTTTCAAATCCGGAAGCCGTTAACCCGTCTGAACTTTTTTCCAGAACTCTTTGAACTGACTGATAAATAAAATTCACCTGAAAATCTCTGATGGAGTGCGTTCTTTCCAATTGTTCCATCCATACCGCATCATCTGTATCGGGAAACGTAAAGCTCATCAGGGCCTTCATCATGGGGTGATGCATGATGCTTTTTAGAGCTTCATTTACTTCAGAATCATAAAACTGGCGTATATGATCAAATTTTGACATTAGTTATTTTATTTAGCAATCCACAAATGAACGAAAATTTTATTAATTGAACGGAATTTCTTTGTTAAATACCAAAAATTGCTTTAGAATTTTCCGTTGTTATCCGGGCAACTTCTTCTACAGGGAGCTCATAAATTAGCGCAAGCTTTTCGGCTACTAATTTCGTATAACTGCTTTCATTTCTTTTCCCCCTGTAAGGAACCGGAGCCAGATATGGAGAATCTGTTTCCAATACAATATGTTTGATATCAATCTGATTTAAAAACTGGTCGATTTTTCCGTTTTTAAAAGTCACCACGCCTCCTATTCCCAGCTTCATATTATAGGATATTGCCTGTAATGCCTGTTCATAGGTTCCGCTGAAGCAATGGAAAATCCCGAATAAATCGGCTGATTTTTCCGTTTCCAGCACTTCAAAAATCTCATCAAAGGCTTCTCTGCAATGAATGTTAATAGGCAATTTATATTGTTTTGCCAATTGTATCTGCCGACGGAACGCTGTTTGCTGAATCGCCAAAGTTGTTTTATCCCAGTACAGATCAATCCCGATTTCTCCGATAGCCAGAAATTTTCGCTTTTTAAGCTCCGCTTCAACATGTGCCAGCTCCTGTTCGTAATTTTCTTTTACATAACACGGATGAAGTCCCATCATCAAATAAATATTTTCCGGAAATTCTTTTTCCAGGTCGTACATTTTCTGAGTATACTCAGAATCTATGGACGGTACAAAAAAGCGTGTAACACCGGCAGCAATTGCCCGGGTTATCATTTCGGTTCTGTCCTGGTCAAATTCTTCCGAATATAAATGGGTATGTGTATCTGTTAAAGTCATTATAATCTTTTCTTTTAAAAGTGCAAAGGTACAAAGTTGTTCGTTTTTTAAACTATTTTTGAGTTATGGAAAACTTGCATGAGATCTTAAAAGATAAAGGCTATCTTAAAATTCCTTTTAAAGTATCAAAAACACAGCATTTACTGATAAAAGCCAAAATCAACGGCGTTCCCGGCAGTTTTATTTTAGACACCGGAGCATCCAATAGCTGTATTGGCTTTGAAAGCATCGACCGTTTTAAACTGGCCGCACAGGATTCGCCCACCATGGCTGCCGGAGCCGGCGCCACAGGAATGCAGACTAAAATGGCAACGGATAACCTGCTGCAGCTTTCCCGATGGAAAACCAGTGATTTTGCACTGGTTATTTTTGACATGAGCCATGTCAATCTGGCCTTACAACAATACAAAGCAAAACCGGTACACGGAATAATCGGGGCAGATATACTACTAAAAGGCAAAGGAATCATTGACTACTACAACCATTATTTATATTTAAAAAAATAATCCTCGCTATTTGTGCATTTTTCATTAGCTTTGAGACTCAAATCACTGAAAGCCAAAGCACATGAAAAAAAACTACTTTATCACATCACTACTTATCCTACTGATCTCTTTCGCTTCGTTTGGACAGGCTTGTAACGTTCCGGCAAATATTGCCGTGACCAATGTTACAGCGACTACCGCCAACATTAGCTGGATATCGTCCAACAATGAAACGCAGTGGGAAGTTATTATTTTGCCACTTGGTACTCCTGCACCACAACCTGGCACTCCCGGAATAGTATCGGTAACCAGTCCTTATACCGTTACGATGCTATCGCCTTGTACTTCCTATGATGTATATGTGAGAGCCATTTGCACTCCAACAACAAACAGCAACTGGTCTGCTCCGGTAAATTTTAACACCATAATGTCTTTACCTGCCAATGGCCTGCCTAATTTATTAATATGCGGCATGAATAATAGCGGTTTTGCCCTTTTTAATTTAACGGCACAAACCCCGGTTGTATTAGACGGCTTAAATCCGGCTACACATACTGTAGACTACTATACAACCATGCAGGATGCTAGTAACAGCGCCAATCCGATAGCCACACCTCAAAGCTACACCAACACAACTCCTTTTTCACAAGTAATTTTTGTACGGGTTAGCGATACCGCAACCGGCTGTCATCGCGTTATTAGTTTTAACCTGACCGTTAATGCTTCACCTGTTGTAAGTTTGCCAGGAACAGGTTTCATTTGTTTTGATGCCAATACCAGTACAACAACGCCTTATACCATTACAACCGGTCTGTCCGGCACCCTGCATTCTTTTGTATGGTCCCTGAACGGCACACCTATTTCCGGTGCCACCGGCGCAACTTTTAATGCTACACAAGAAGGTGTATACAGTGTAACAGCCACCGATATTGTTAATGGATGTACCTCAATGCCTTCCGAAATTGTACTTAGCTTAACAAATGCTCCTACCGCTACTGCTGCGATTACCAACCAAACGGTAACCATAAATGTTAGCGGCCAGGGTGATTTCCAATTTCAGATTGATAATGAGCCGGCACAAAACAGTAACATCTTTACCAATGTTGCTTTAGGAACGCATTCCATAGCCATTATCCCTTCGCATTCCAGCTGTGGCCCACTATATTTAACCGTGACCGTGACCACACCATCGGCTCCATTAGGACAACCGACACAGACATTCACACCGGGACAGACATTAGCCCATCTTACCGTTAACGGGCAAAACATCCAATGGTATGCAAATCCGGCTGCTCACGGGTTAACAACCGAGCCTACATTACCGCTATCAACCGTTTTAGTAAACAATACTACCTATTATGCTTCACAAACCATTAACGGTATTGAAAGCCCGGACCGCTTAGCGATAACAGTCTCCACTGCTTTAAACAACGAAGATTTCATCTTTAAAAAACTGGCTTACTATCCGAATCCGGTAGCCAATACGTTAACTGTTTCAAACCAGGAGAATTTCAGTAACATTAGCGTTACCAATTTACTGGGGCAGCTTATTGTAAATAAATCCCTGAATACAAACCAATATGAAATGGATTTTTCCAGCCTGTCAAAAGGTATTTATCTTATAAAGGTAAAAGCCGCTAATCAGGAAAAAACGTTTAAGATCGTCAAGAATTAACAACGATAAATTCTCCAAAACACATGACCAGTCAGGATTTCCTGGCTGGTTTTTTTTATAGATATTTAAGGTCTGCCCTATTTAACCCGAAAACAACAGGTCCGGATTTTATATCAATAAAATGATCCGGCAGCAGCAAACCGGATTTTAACGTAAAAATCCTCTTTGCCCTTTACCCTTTGCTTTTTGCTCATTGTCTTTTGCTTTTTGTTTTTTGCTTTTTGCTCTTTACTCCACCCATCCCCTAAAAAACAACTTTCTTGAAAAAGAATTAAAAAACAGTTTTTAATAATTTATTTGTGTTAAATATTTTTATTAATCCAAAAATATTGTTAAAATTTGTAAAACTTTAACACTAACTTATGCGTAACTAACCCTCATGTTTAACTCAATTTAATGACACTATGTAAAAAGAACTAAAAATCTAACCCAATCTTAACTAACTAAAAAATGAAACTGATTATTGAACAACTAAAAAAAGGCATTCAAACCCATCCTTCCGTTCTTAACAGTACCTTGTCGAGTGTAAAAACATGGAAAAGAGCCCAATACCTTATATTGGCTGAAATTATTGCACACAAACTATCCAAATCGGAACACCTGCAGGGTGTCAAAAAAAATGAATTAGGAACAACTATCTCCAGCACGACCTTACAGCGGATTTTCACCAATGATTATTCCAACAAGGAAAACACCGACTTACGCTTTTTAAAAACCTTAGACAAACTCGCTATTTTTATCGGGTTTCCCTCTCTGAACAGTTTTATTTTAAACCAATCCTGCGAGAACAATACTGCTGTAGCTGAGGAACACAGAACCAAAGATGTGCTCAGCAGTTATTTTGAAAACCTGATTTATCAGTTTTGCCAGGACGAATTTAACTGTCTTTTAAAACTCCCTCAGGTCGATTTAAGCGGTCTTTCCGATTCCATCTTTGAAGATGGCCCCTTAACAAAACGCGTCACGGATTTATTGGAGAAGTACTCCAAACTGGACTTACAGCTGAACAACGAAAACAACCGTTCTAATTTTGAAATTTATGATTTCCGGATCACCAGTATTGACGACACCCTTGTTGTTATTTCTGCAAAAGAATTCTGGAACCTCGAATGGAGAAACCACCAGGGAGAGATTGTCAACGTTTACAATAAAATTAACCGTCAGACCTATTTTATAAAAAAACGGGGAGATAGCTGGCGCATTTGGGACAACTATAATCCGGACTACAACAACCTTAATACAGAAGTCTCACAGGACATGATGAAAAAAATGGAAGTCTAATAAAAAACCCCGTAAAAATGTACGGGGTTTTTAAATATTACAACTGGCCTTTCTTAAAGACCATATAGGCAATGATTGTACTGATAAGCATCAAAACACCACCTAAAACAAATGGTGCTCCCGCAAACTGGAACGGCGCTTCATCATGTGTAAAATAATAGAACGTATTGGTCATTAACGGCGGACCCACAATCGCGGTTGCACTCGTTAAACTCGTTAAGGTTCCCTGTAATTCTCCCTGTTCTGTAGCCGGAACATGGCTCGTTATAACCGATTGTAAAGCCGGTCCTGCGATACCACCCAAACAATACGGAACCAGGAACAGGAACATCATCCAGCCTTCAAAAGCAAAGGCAAACAAAAACATCCCCAAGGTATACAAGACCATTCCGAAATAAATACTCTTTTCGTTTCCTAATTTCGGATTGATCCAGCGAATCAGTCCGCCCTGAACGATACCAACCAGCAAACCAATCACACCTAAAGAAATACCAACCATTCGTTCATCCCAGTCAAACCGGTACATGGTAAAGAAGCTCCAGTTACTGTGTACGGCATGGGCAGCGACATACAGGATCACCATCGAAACGATGAGTCCCAGTAAAGCCGGATATTTTTTCAGGTTCATAATCGCTCCGATCGGATTAGCCCGTTTCCAGTCGAATTCCCTGCGGTTTTCTTTCGATAAGGATTCCGGCAATACAAACAGTCCGTACAGGAAGTTAACGGCACATAAAACCGCTGCGGCATAAAACGGGATACGGGAACCGTATTGCCCCAAAACACCACCGATAACCGGCCCGATAATAAATCCCAATCCGAACGCGGCTCCAATCATTCCAAAGTTTTTTGCCCTGTCTTCACTGGTACTGATATCGGCTATATAGGCCGAAGCTGTCGTAATACTGGCTCCGGTTACACCGGCTAAAATACGCCCGATAAACAACCAGGTAATGGTGGGCGCAAAGGACAACAAAAGGTAATCCAGTGCAAACCCCAGAAGCGACAACAGGATAATTGGCCGTCTTCCGTATTTATCACTGAGGTTTCCAATGAGCGGCGCAAAAACAAACTGGGTTATGGCATACGAAAAAGTCAGCCAGCCTCCATATTTGGAAGCCACACTGATATCGCCGTGAATAAGCTCCTCTATCAGCTTTGGGATAACCGGAATTATAATTCCCCATCCCGTAATGTCGATAAGCATGGTAATAAAAATAAAACCAATAGCGGCCGACTTTTTATTTTGTTTCATTAATTTTTTCTTAATAATTACAGCACAAAAATAATTTTTTTTGACTGCGTTTGTTAATTTTCTTTTTAAAGTTGGCACAAAAATCACATCCGGGATGCCGCGGCATCCTGGTTTACAAAGCATAAAAAAACCACGCTAAAAGCGTGGTTTTTTATTGTGTCTATCTTAGATTAAAGCTCTAAAGCTTTTTTAGGATTATTATCCATTAAGATTTCCATTGGGTTTTCCAACGCTTCTTTTACAGCCACTAAGAATCCTACAGATTCACGACCGTCAATAATTCTATGATCATAAGATAATGCTACAAACATAACCGGAGCGATAACAATCTGACCGTTTTTAACGATCGCACGCTCTACTACATTGTGCATTCCTAAAATACCGGATTGCGGAGGGTTGATGATTGGTGTAGACAACATACTTCCGAAAACACCACCATTAGAAATAGTAAATGTTCCACCAGTCATTTCATCAACTGTAATTTGTCCGTCACGTGCTCTGATAGCCAAACGTTTAATTTCTGCTTCAACACCACGGAACGTTAATAATTCTGCGCTGCGAACAACCGGTACCATTAATCCTTTAGGACCGGAAACCGCTACAGAAATATCACAGAAATCGTATGAAATTTTCTCCTGACCGTCAATCATTGAATTTACATCAGGATATAATTGTAATGCTCTTGTAACTGCTTTTGTAAAGAAAGACATAAAGCCCAAACCTAAACCGTGTTTTGCCTTAAAAGCTTCTTTATATTCTTCGCGTAAAGCATAGATAGCGCTCATGTCAACCTCATTGAATGTGGTTAACATTGCGGTCTCATTTTTAGCAGAAACCAAACGCTCTGCCACTTTACGACGCAACATGGATAATTTTGTTCTTTCAGAACCTCTGGATCCACCTGTAGGCGTTCCCATAGACGGTACTGCATTTACAGCATCATCTTTAGTAATTCTTCCACCTTTTCCAGTACCAACAATTTCTGTAGGCTGAATGTTTTTCTCGTCTAAGATTTTTCTTGCTGCCGGTGAAGGAGTTCCTGTAGCATACGTAGTTGCTGCCGGAGCCGGAGCTGCTTTTGGAGCTTCCGCTTTTGGAGCCTCAGCTGCTTTTTCTTCTTTTACCGGTGCTGCTGCACCACCTTCCGGTTTTGCTGCTCCCGTATCGATTAAACAAACTACCTGACCAACTGCAACTGCATCACCTTCTTCCGCCTTAAGGGTAATAATACCACTTGCTTCCGCTGGTAACTCTAAGGTTGCTTTATCCGAATCAACCTCTGCAATAGCCTGATCTTTTTCTACATAATCTCCGTCTTTTACCAACCACGTTGCGATTTCAACTTCTGTGATCGATTCCCCCGGTGAAGGGACTTTCATTTCTAAAATCATCGGTATATAATTTTATAAGGTGTTGTTATTTTTATATGAGTATCAAAAATACGTATTAATTGAATAAATTCTTGTCAAAAACCATTGCAATTGCATTTGCATGACGTTTTTTAGAACGGGTATAACTTCCGGCTGCTGGTGCACTATACGCTTTTGGCGATGCCAGACGGAATTTAACTTCGTCAAAATTCATCAGCATATAACCGTAAGCACCCATGTTTTTAGGTTCTTCCTGAGCCCAAACATAATCGTCAGCATTCGGGTATTTTGCAATAACCGCTTTGATTTGCGCTACCGGTAACGGGAACAACTGCTCTATTCTTACAAGAGCCACATCTGTTCTGCCCTGCGCTTCTCTTTCTGCCAATAAATCATAGTAGAATTTACCGGTACAGAATACCAATGATTTTACGTCATTAGGATTTACCGAAGCATCGTCAATAACCTCCTGGAAGCTTCCGTTTGCAAATTCTTCAATAGAAGATACCGCTAACGGGTGACGCAGTAAACTTTTTGGTGTGAATACAATTAATGGTTTTCTGAATTTTGTGATCATCTGTCTTCGCAACAGGTGGAAGAAGTTTGCCGGCGTTGTACAGTCGGCCACATACATATTGTGTTTGGCACACAATTGTAAATAACGCTCCATACGTGCCGAAGAGTGCTCCGCTCCCTGGTTCTCATAACCGTGAGGCAATAACATTACCAAACCATTCTGATTGTTCCATTTGTCCTCTGCTGCCGAGATGTACTGGTCAATCATGATCTGCGCTCCGTTAGAGAAATCCCCGAACTGTGCTTCCCAGATTGTCAGTGTGTTCGGACTTGCCAATGCATATCCGTAATCAAAACCTACCACACCATATTCCGATAACAAAGAGTTATAGATATAGAATTTTCCTTTTTGATTTTTTAACTGGTTTAACAATACTACTTCTTCTTCCGAATCTTCCACTTTCACTACCGCATGACGGTGTGAGAACGTACCTCTTTCTACATCCTGTCCGGAAATACGAACATCATATCCTTCTGTCAGTAACGAACCGTAAGCCAGCATTTCTCCCATAGCCCAGTCCAGTTTGTCCGTTTCGAAAAACATCGTTTTTCTGTCGTTAATCAGCTTCTGGATTTTGCTGATGAATTTTTTATCTGCCGGAAGTTCCGTTACTACTTTAGCAACATCCGTTAGCACCGATTTATCAACTTTCGTATCAAATTGCTGCAACATTCCTTCGTCACTAACCTGCTCGAATCCTTTCCATTCATCCTGCATGAAAGGAGTAATCACCGTAAGGTCTTTTTTACGGGAAGCTTCTAAATTTTCCTCTAAGCCTGCTTTGTATTCTGCCTCCAATCCGGATACATAATTGCCGTCAATTACGTTTTCCGATTTCAGTTTTTCAGCATAAATATCTCTTGCATTTTTATGCTTGGAAATTATTTTATATAACTGTGGCTGTGTAAAACGAGGCTCATCACCTTCGTTGTGCCCATATTTTCTATATCCTAATAAATCGATGAAAACATCCGATCCGAATTCCATACGGTAATCCAATGCAAACAACATGGCATGCACTACAGCCTCGGCATCATCTGCATTTACGTGTAATACCGGCGATAAGGTTACCTTAGCGATATCGGTACAATAGGTAGACGAACGGGCGTCTAAATAGTTTGTTGTAAATCCAACCTGGTTGTTGATCACCAAATGGATCGTTCCGTTTGTTTTGTAGCCATCCAGATTAGCCATCTGAACAATTTCATAAACAATACCCTGTCCGGCAACAGCTGCATCACCGTGAACAGCGATTGGCAATACTTTAGAGGTATTGTCCGGAAAATAACGGTCTTGTTTTGCTCTTGCGATTCCTTCAATCACAGCACCAACAGTCTCTAAGTGAGATGGATTTGGCGCTAAGTTGATATTAATATTTTTACCGGTCTGTGTGGTACGGGTTGCGGTTAAACCAAGGTGGTATTTAACGTCACCGTCAAACAACGCGTCATCATCATAGTCTTTTCCGTCAAATTCCGAGAAAATGTCCTGAGTCGCTTTTCCAAAAACATTAGCCAATACATTCAAACGTCCTCTGTGTGCCATTCCCATTACGAACTGCTCAACTCCTTTTTCGGCTGCCGTTTCAATTAACGCATCCAAAGCCGGAATTGCCGATTCACATCCTTCTAACGAGAAACGTTTTTGCCCTACATATTTTGTATGAAGGAAGTTTTCAAAAGAAACCGCTTCATTCAGTTTTTTAAGGATACGTTTTTTCTGGTCTGCATTAAAATCAGGAAGGTTATCATTGATGTCCAAACGCTTCTGAATCCACTCAATCACTTTAGGATCTCTGATGTACATATACTCTACTCCAATCGATTCGCAGTATACTTTATTAAGATGATTCAGAATTTCCTGAAGCGAGCACGGATTTAAGTTTACTACTCTCGCAGCATCAAAAACCGTATTCAAATCGGCAGAAGTCAACCCGAAGTTTTCAATCGCTAAAGAAGGGCTGAAAATTCTTCGGTCACGAACCGGGTTCGTTTTGGTAAATAAATGTCCTCTTGTTCTGTAACCTTCTATTAATTTCAGAACGTTAAATTCTTTTTGTAGTTTATCGGAAACCGCAGAACAGTCTGTCTGACCACCAGCCATTGCTGTTAATTGTTCTACCGGACCTTCGTTATATTCGCTTGCGAAGTCAAACCCCTGGAAGAAACTCCTCCAGCTTGGTTCAATGCTATCAGGATTTTGTAAATATTGATCGTATAAGTCTGCAAAAAATGCAGTGTGTGCCGCGTTTAAAAAGGAAAACCTATCCATAACTTTGTCTAAAGACCTTTTTTGTTAGAAAATTTTTCGCAAAAGTACGATAATTGTAATAATCTTTCAATGTTTTTCATACTTTTATATCATAAAATATTCCTAAAAATGATTATGAAATCAAGCATCCGTAGTTTTTTAACAATCTTTTTGAGTTGTGTATTTTTTTTAATGACGAGTTCTTCAATAAAAGCGCAAGAACGCTTGCAAATCACTCAAAAAAATGAATTTTGGAGCAGCGTACGCTTTGGTGGCGGCTTAGGACTTAATTTCGGGAATAATTTCACCAATGTCATGGTTGCTCCAAGTGCAATTTATGACGTAAACCCTTACTTTTCAATAGGTCTTGGCTTACAAGGCAGCTATGTTAAGCAGAAAAATTTCTATGATTCCTACATTTACGGAGCCAGTATTATAGGGCTTTTTAACCCCATTCCCGAAGTACAGTTATCGGCTGAAATTGAACAACTTCGCGTTAACAATACCTACACGCAGTTTACACCGGAAATCGAAGATAATTTCTGGAATACAGCTTTATTTTTGGGTGCGGGATATAACTTTAACGGGGTAACTGTCGGGGTGCGTTATAATGTTTTATTCAAAGAAAGAGACAATGTGTACCACGATGCTTTTATGCCTTTTGTTAGAATTTATTTCTAAACCATACCTTTTGCCATTCCCGCTTTAAAATCAAAAAAGCAACCTGTTCCGATAGGTCAACCAGGTCGGAACCGTCTAATTTTTTAATCTGGTCTTCCGGTACGTCAATGATGTACAGCAGGTTTAAATATTCGGCAAATTTAAACTGAATCAGGCGGTATATTTTTTCATGCAGCTGCAGCTTTAAATCGATCGGCGTTATAGCCACCGGAAAGTCCACACTTTCATTAGCAAGCGTAAAATCCTTATTGATCTGTTCGATCAGTTTCAGATACAAATCTTCCTTTTGCGCTTCCGAGAGCAATAAATCGGTATTTTGTGGTGCTACAAACATGGTATTGGGTTTTATATAAAAGCTATACCTTTCTTTTCATCAGGTTCTCGCCAAAAGTTTTCAGCTCTTCTTTTTTATCCGCTTCAATATTCATTTTATCCAGCGTTTCAAAAGCTTTCAGCGTATACTCTTCAATCGCTTTCTGAGTCGCCTGGCTCGCGCCGGTTTCTTCGAATATTCTTTTTACGGAATCAATTTTCTCTTTATTATCCGTTGGCTGAATCGAGAACAGATGCAGTAACTGGGCTTTGGCTTCCGGATTAGCAAACGCTAACGCTTTCAGATACAAATAAGTCTTCTTATTTTCAATGATATCACCACCAACCTGTTTTCCAAAAGTCAGCGGATCGCCAAAAGCATCCAGATAATCATCCTGAAGCTGGAAGGCTATTCCCAAATTCAGTCCGAAATCATAAATCAAATCGGCATTCTCCGTTGTGGTTTCGGCTACAATTGCCCCCATTTTCATGGCAGCCCCAACCAGAACCGCGGTTTTATACTCGATCATTTTCAGGTACTGCGGAATGGTTACATCGTCACGCTGTTCAAAATCCACATCCCATTGCTGTCCTTCACAAACTTCCAGCGCTGTTTTACTAAACAGTTTTGCCAAAGCTAAAAAGATCGCAGGTTCATAATTCTCAAAATACTGGTAGGCCAATATCAGCATCGCATCACCCGACAGGATTCCGGTATTCACATCCCATTTTTCATGAACCGTTTCATTCCCGCGGCGCAAAGGCGCATCATCCATAATATCGTCATGAATCAGCGAAAAGTTATGAAACAACTCAACCGCTGTGGCTGCAGCAACTGCTTTTTCAGCATCGGCGTTAAAAACTTCTGCCGCCATTAATGTCAGAACCGGACGCATCCGTTTTCCTCCTAAGGACAAAATATAAGCAATGGGATCGTATAAATTTTTAGGTTCTTTCTCTAAAGAAATTGTAGAAAAGTATTCCGAAATAAGCGTCTGATAATAACTTACTGAATGCATGGATGATATTTTCGGCTAAAATAGTTCAAATATCAGCGCAATCAAAGCCAAAAAAAATGTTAAATAATCGTAAAAACTTTGGAAACTTTTTTAGTATTAAAAGTTTCCGTTATACATTTGCCGAAATTTTTTAAGAATGAAAAACGAAATTTTAGAGAAATCATCCGACATGTTTTTACGACTGGGCTTCAAAAGTGTTACGATGGATGACATAGCTGCTGAGATGGGGATTTCAAAAAAAACCATTTACGAACATTATGCCACCAAGCTGGAATTAGTTAAAGCGGCTACTTTTTTCCTGTATGAGAAAATCTCATCGGGAATAGACCATATCTGTTCGCTGGAAAAAAACCCTATTGAAGAGCTGTTTGATATTAAAGAGTATGTTCAGAATAATTTAAAAGACCCGAATTCGTCTCCAATCTTCCAATTGCAGAAATACTATCCGAAAATACACGCCTGTTTAAAAACCATGCAGTTTGAAAAAATGGACCACTGTGTTATTGACAATCTGAATCGCGGAAAAAAAGCCGGTTTGTTCCGACCTGAGATCGATGAAGAATTTATCGGGCGCATCTATTATGCCAGTGCGATGAGCATTATGGATTTTGAACTGTTCCCGGAAGAAATGTACACCCGCAATGAACTTGATGAGAAATTGCTGGAATACCATGTGAGAGGCATTGCTACTCCAAAAGGAATCGAAACATTAGAAAAATTACTTAAATAATTAATAACCACTATATGAGAACAGGAATAACAATTGCGTTATTATTTTTTGCCATAATCACTCAGGCACAAGTTCAGCGTCTGACCCTGAAAGACGCTCTTAAATATGCACTGGAAAACAAATCTGATGCAAAAAAAGCGAAACTGGATGTCGAAAACAGTAGTCATCAGATTGCAGAGGTACGTTCAAGAGCGCTTCCGCAGATAAGCCTGAACGGTAATGTAACCTATAACCCTATATTACAGTTAAACGCATTACCTGGGGACTTTTTCGGACAGCCGGGTTCGACCATTTTAGCGCCTTTAGGACAAAAATGGAATTCCGTAGCCGGGGCAACCTTAACCCAGAATCTCTTTGATTATTCTATTTTCACCGGTTTAAAAGCGGCGAAATCCACAAGAGAATTCTACCAGGTTAATGCACAGTTAACGGAAGAACAGGTAATCGAAAAAGTAGCGAATGCCTACTACCAGGTTTTTGTTCAGAAACAAAAACTGATTACGATTGACAGTACTCTGGACAACACTACCAAAGTGCGAAACATCATCAGCGGTCAGTTTAAAAACGGTCTGGCGAAAAAAATCGATTTAGACAGGGTAAATGTAAAAATCATCAACCTGAATTCAACCAGACAACAACTGGTTAACGGTGTTCAGATGCAGGAGAATTCATTGAAATTCTTAATCGGTTTACCGGCAGCTACCCCAATTGAAATCGTAAAAGAGGACATTCAGGTAAAACCTTTTATAAAAGAAACGCCAACGGTAAGCAACAGAACAGAGTATCAGTTGTTAGAAAAACAAAAACAATTATTACAATATCAGAAGCAATCGTTTGTAGCGGAGCATTATCCGACACTTTCTTTAACGGCAAACTATAACTATATCGGGCAGGGACCAAAATTACCGCTTGGCGCCAAACCGGCAGACGGTGTGTACTGGTCTGACTATTCCGCTATAGGACTAAACCTTAGAATTCCTGTCTTTACCGGTTTTGCAACCCGTTCCAAAGTAAGACAGGCCGATATCAGCCTTCAGAAAATCGAAGAAGATATGAAAGACCGGGAATTGTCGTTAGGACTGGAATTTGAAAATGCAAAATCGCAGATCAACAACAGTTTAATCACGATCAACAATCAGAAAGAGAATGTTAATCTGGCACAGGAAGTTTTCAGCAATACGAAAAACAACTATATCAACGGGCTGGCTACTTTAACCGATTTACTGGATTCGGAAAATGCTTTAACAGAAGCGAAAAACAATTACACATCCGCTTTACTGGAATACAAATTAGCCGAAATTCAGATCATCAAATCACAGGGAGAATTAAAAACACTTTTAAATTAATAACCATCAATCAATATGAAAAGAAAGATTATCACAGCAATCGTTTTATTGGGCTCACTGGGTCTGATAGGATATGTGTTAAGCAGTAATAAAGAGAAGAATGAAGAAAAAACGGCTGTTGTTGCGGAAACTAACGCGACGGTAGTTGTCAAAATAGATACTGTAAGAACAGAACCGGTTTCGTTGGATTTTATAGCTAACGGAAACTTTTACCCTTCACAGGAATTAAACTTTTCTGCTGAAAATTCAGGACGTGTTACCAAAGTTTTAGTAGACGAAGGCAGCGCGGTTCGAATCGGACAGACATTAGCGGTTATCAAAGCAGACAAAATGAATGTGGACCTTCAAAATGCTGAAGCATCCTACCAGAATGCGGTGACCGATGCACAGCGTTTCGAAAGTGCTTTTAAAACCGGCGGGGTTACCAAACAGCAACTGGATCAGGCAAAATTAGCCCTGGCAAATGCCAAAGCACATTTGGCTCAGGCGCGCATTACTTTGGGCGATGCAACCATCAAATCCTCTATCAACGGGATCGTTAACAAACGTCTTATCGAACCGGGATCTGTAGTTTCTCCGGGAACGGCATTGTTTGAATTAGTAAACGTATCCACGTTAAAATTAAAAGTAACCGTAAGCGAGAACCAGATTGCCGGATTAAAAATCGGTACGCCGGTTAAAGTAAAAGCAAGTGTTTATCCGGATAAAGAATTTAACGGAAAAATTACGTTTATCGCTCCGAAAGCAGACAGCAGTCTGAATTTCCCTGTAGAAATTGAAATTACCAACAATGCCGGTAACGATTTAAAAGCAGGTATGTACGGAACGGCTCAATTTGCTCCATCATCGGACAAAACACCTTTAATGATCGTTCCGAGAAATGCATTTGTAGGAAGTGTTAGCGCTAATGAAGTTTTTGTAATGGAGAACAACGGTACTGCTAAAATGAAAAAAGTAACAGCGGGAAGAATCATTGGTGAAAAAGTAGAAATCCTGGGTGGTCTGAACAATGGTGATATTGTTATTACCAGTGGTCAGATTAACTTAACCGATGGTGCAAAAGTGACTGTTTTAAAATAGTTAGGACCTGATTGAAACAATCAACGTCAGAACTTAAAACTCAAAAAATATATGAAATTAGCAGAAATATCAATAAAACGCCCGTCACTAATTGTCGTTCTCTTTACGATTCTGACATTAGGAGGATTATTCAGCTACGGCCTTTTGGGTTATGAATTAATCCCGAAATTTGAAAATAACGTAATCAGTATTTCTACCATATATCCCGGAGCTTCTCCTGGTGAGGTTGAAAATACCGTTACAAAGAAAATAGAAGATGCGATTTCTTCATTGGAGAACATTAAAAAAATCGACTCCAAATCATACGAAAGCTTATCGGTTGTTGCCATTCAGTTAAACAACAATGCCAATGTGGATTTTGCTTTAAATGATGCCCAACGTAAGATCAATGCCATTTTGAGTGATCTTCCGGACGATGTAAAACAGCCGTCATTAAGTAAATTCTCCCTGAGTGATTTACCGATCATGACTATCGCTGCCAATGCCAAAATGGATGAAGCACAGTTTTTTGACCTTATCGACAAAAAAATCAGCCCGATCCTTTCCCGTGTAAACGGTGTGGCACAGATTCGTCTGATTGGCGGACAGGAACGTGAAATTCAGGTAAACCTGGATGCCGATAAAATGAAAGGATACGGACTATCTGTTCCTCAGGTACAACAGGGAATCTTAACCTCAAATCTGGATTTCCCTACAGGAAGTATCCAGACGCGTGACCAGAAAGTATTAATCCGTTTAGCCGGAAAATACAAAAATGTTCAGGAGCTTCGAAACTTAATTGTATCGGACAAAAACGGAATACAGATTCGTCTGGATGATATTGCCGATGTTCAGGATGCCCAGAAAGATGTTGAAAAAATTGCCCGTGTTGACGAGAAAAACGCGATTATTCTTCAGGTTATCAAACAATCTGATGCGAATGCGGTTGATGTAAGTGAGCAGGTTCAGAAATTATTAGGCCAATTAAAAGTTGACTATCAGGCACAGCAGTTAGAATTAAATATTGCCAACGACAGTTCTGTATTTACTTTGGAAGCTGCAGACTCGGTTATCCACGATTTAATTTTGGCGGTAATCCTGGTTGCTCTGGTAATGTTATTCTTCCTGCACAGTATCCGTAACTCACTTATTGTAATGGTTTCCATTCCGGCCTCTTTGATCGCAACCTTTATCGGGTTTGTATTCCTGGATTATACCCTTAACTTAATGAGTTTATTAGGACTTTCATTAGTAGTTGGTATTCTTGTGGATGATGCGATTGTGGTACTGGAGAATATTTACAGGCACATGGAGATGGGTAAAAACAGGGTACGCGCCGCTTATGATGCTACATCCGAAATTGGTGGAACCGTAGTATCGATTACATTGGTAATTGTGGTGGTGTTCTTACCGATTGCGATGAGTACCGGTTTGGTATCCAACATTATTACGCAATTCTGTGTTACCGTAATTATCTCAACCTTATTATCATTACTGTCGTCCTTTACGATTGTTCCTTGGTTATCTTCCCGTTTTGGAAAACTGGAGCACATTGAAGGTAAAAACCTGTTTGGAAGAATCATTTTAGGATTTGAAAGCTTACTAACCCGTTTTACAAACTGGGTAAGTAATATCTTAACCTGGTGTTTAGGACATAAAAGAAGAACTTTAGCCGTTGTTTTGGTTTTATTTGTTTCCTCTTTATATATGGTTGCCGGTGGTTATGTGGGTGGAGAATTCTTCGCCAGATCGGATGCCGGAGAATTCCTGGTACAAATCGAAATGCCGAAAGACGCTTCATTGGAACAAACGAACTTTATGACGCAAAAAGCGGAAGATTTCCTTAAAAAAGAAGAAGATGTTAAGAGTATGATCACTACGGTAGGGCAAACCAGTGAAGGATTCGGAGGAACACAGGCTACGGCTTATAAATCTGAAATCCGTGTAAAAATGGTTGACCAGAAAGACCGTGAGGATGATTCTTATGTATATGCGGCCAAAACAAAACGTAAACTGCAAAAGGTATTGGTAGGCGCTAAAATCAAAACCGTAGGTATGAGTATCATGGGTACGGCAGAAGAAGCACCTTTAGCTTTAGTGATTACCGGAACCACACTGGATAGTGCTATGGTTTTCGCAAAAGCGGCCGAAAAAGAATTGTACAAAATAAAAGGAGCTTCCGAGATTAAACTATCGGTAGAAACCGGAAACCCGGAAGTAAATGTTCAGGTAGACCGTGATAAAATGGCGGCATTAGGATTGACCTTACAAACGGTTGGTATGACTATGCAAACAGCTTTCAGCGGAAATACCGACGGAAAATACCGTGCCGGAGAGTACGAATACGACATCAACATCCGATACAATGCTTTCAACAGAAAAAACATTGAAGATGTCAGCAACCTGAACTTTGTTAACGACAAAGGAGAACAAATCAAATTGTCACAATTTGCTACGGTAAAAGAAGGATCAGGACCAAGCCAGCTGGAGCGTCGTGACAAGAGTGCTTCCGTAACCGTTCAGGGACAAACAGTAGGTCGCCCTACGGGTACTGTTGCTGCAGAATGGCAGTCGGCTTTCGAAAAATTACACAAACCAACCGGTGTAAACTATGTTTGGGGTGGTGATATGGAAAACCAGACAGAAGGTTTCGGAACATTAGGATTTGCCTTATTGGCCGCTATCATTTTGGTTTACCTGGTAATGGTTGGTCTATATGACAGTTATGTTCACCCGTTTGTAGTATTGTTCTCGGTACCGTTATCCTTTATCGGAGCGTTGTTAGCCTTAGGCTTAACAAACAACTCCTTAAATATCTTTACCATTTTGGGGATCATCATGCTAATCGGATTGGTATGTAAGAATGCGATCATGCTTGTTGACTTTACGAATCAGCGTCGTGCTGCCGGGGAGTCCATTCACGATGCCTTAATTCAGGCAAACCACGCGCGTCTTCGTCCGATCCTGATGACTACGATTGCGATGGTATTCGGTATGCTACCTATCGCATTGGCTTCCGGAGCCGGAGCCGAATGGAAAAACGGATTGGCCTGGGTAATTATCGGAGGATTAATCAGTTCCTTATTCCTTACTTTAGTAATCGTACCGGTTATCTATGATATCATGGAGATAATTATTCACAAATTCTCTAAAGGTAAAAACACAAATTATGCTGAATTAATGGTAGAAGACTATGTCGCGAATGAAATTAGCGAAGATGGTTTTACACCAACGCATAAAATGTAAACAAAAACAAACAAAACAATTTAAACTAAGAATGGCTGTTATAAAATTTATAACAGCCATTCCTCTTTTAAGAAGCTGGTCCTATTAAGACCGCGCGAACAGTATTAACTTTTTTTGAAAGTTCAAACCATAATTAATTCCTGTTTACCAAAGCTTCCTGTTTCCAGCTTTTCACATCGGCAATTCTGCTATTGGAATAATCCACTTCACTTAAAGTCGCTTTATTCCAGAAAAACCATTTTCCTGATTTTTTACCATCAGCATATTCGCCTATTGATTGTTTCGATCCGTCTTCGTTAAAGGCAACCCATTTTCCGTGAGGCTTAGCATCTTTATAGAATCCCTCCTGCTTCAACTGGCCATTATCGTAATAGTATGTTGCTTTGACTAACCCACCTACAATCTCATATTTTGGTTCTATATTTTGTGCAAACAACACTCCCGAAAACAATAATAATCCTGCAATTAAGTTCTTTTTCATAGCTTTAAAGTTTAAATAGGTTAACAATTATATATCAAATGTATAAATTAAATTTACAATTAGAAAACTTTTACTTAACAATTTAGTAACATTGGATAAAACTTAACATTGGAAAGCAGGCATTTATGACACACAGGGTCATTTTTTACAAAAGAATCCATACAAAACTTTAATCCTTTGACTTTAAACTTGAAACAAAAAACTTAAATTTGCGCTTAAATTTTAAAAAAATGTATAGAAGTCATAATTGTGGAGCATTACGAGCTTCCGATATCAGTAAAGAAGTTACTTTGGCCGGATGGGTTCAGAAAACACGTGATAAAGGATTCATGATCTGGGTTGATTTACGCGACCGTTATGGAATCACACAATTAATCTTTGATGCAAACAGAACAAATACCGATGTTTTTGAAAAAGCCAAGACATTGGGCCGTGAATTTGTCATTCAGGTTAAAGGAACCGTTATTGAACGTGAATCCAAAAACGCTAACATTCCAACCGGAGACATCGAAATTTTAGTTTCCGAATTAAACATATTAAATGCGGCCATTACACCGCCGTTCACGATTGAAGATGAAACCGACGGTGGCGAAGATATCCGTATGAAATACCGTTATCTGGATATCCGCAGAAACCCGGTAAAAAACAGTTTACTATTCCGTCACAAAGTGGCACAGGAAGTTAGAAACTATCTTTCCGCACAGGATTTCTGCGAGGTAGAAACACCTTATTTAATAAAATCCACTCCGGAAGGAGCCCGTGATTTCGTTGTTCCTTCCCGTATGAACGAAGGACAATTCTATGCCCTGCCGCAATCGCCGCAAACATTCAAACAATTGCTGATGGTGGGTGGTATGGACAAATATTTCCAGATTGTGAAATGTTTCCGTGACGAAGATCTAAGAGCCGACAGACAGCCGGAGTTTACACAAATTGACTGCGAAATGGCATTTGTGGAACAGGAAGACATCCTGGACACTTTTGAAGGATTGACCCGTCACTTACTAAAAGAGATCAAAGGAATTGAAGTAGACAAATTCCCGAGAATGACATACGATCATGCCATGAAAACCTATGGTAATGACAAACCGGATATCCGTTTCGGGATGGAATTCGGAGAATTAAATGCTGTAGCACAGCACAAAGAATTCGCGGTATTCAACAGTGCCGAGCTGGTTGTGGGTATTGCGGTTCCGGGCGGTGCTGCCTATACCCGAAAAGAAATTGACAATTTGATCGACTGGGTTAAGCGACCACAGATTGGTGCTTCCGGGATGGTTTATTGTAAATATGAAGCCGACGGCAGTTTCAAATCGTCTGTAGACAAGTTCTACGACCAGGAAGACCTACAAAACTGGGCAAAAGCAACTCAGGCAAATCCGGGCGATTTGATCCTGGTTTTATCCGGTCCGGCAAACAAAACACGTTCCCAGTTAAGCGCTTTGCGTATGGAAGTGGCAACGCGTTTAGGACTCCGCAAACCGGAGGAATTTGCACCACTATGGGTAGTCGATTTCCCGCTATTGGAATGGGATGAAGAAAGCGAACGTTTCCACGCGATGCACCACCCGTTTACCTCTCCGAAACCGGAAGACATGCACTTGCTGGAAACCGATCCCGGAAAAGTAAGAGCCAATGCTTACGACATGGTTTTAAACGGAAATGAAATTGGCGGCGGATCTATCCGTATCCACGACAAAGAAACACAACAGCTGATGTTTAAATATTTAGGTTTCAGCGAAGAAGAAGCCAAAGCACAATTCGGATTCCTGATGGATGCTTTCCAATACGGAGCGCCACCACACGGCGGACTGGCATTCGGACTGGACCGTTTGGTAGCCATTTTAGGCGGCCAGGAAACAATCCGCGATTTTATCGCCTTCCCGAAAAACAATTCCGGAAGAGACGTTATGATCGATGCTCCGGCAGTAATTGACGACAAGCAACTGGAGGAATTATCCATTAGGGTTGCCCTTAAAAAATAGATAAAAAAGCGGACCGAAATCCGCTTTTTTTAATGAATTAAAACAATCTTAACAGAAATTTAAACTTATCAAAAATTAAACATAATCACCTTATTTTTTTCACTAAAAACTTGTTTGTGTTAAAAAAAAGTTTATCTTTGGTAATTATTAATTATTTTTTTTTATTACTCTATGCGAACAGGCAAAGTAAAATTTTTTAATGAATCCAAAGGTTATGGATTTATTACTGACGAAGAAACAGGAAAGGACATTTTCGTTCACGCTACTGGAATTAAAGTTGAAACTTTAAATGAAGGTGATAAAGTTTCTTACGAAGAAGAAGAAGGAAGAAAAGGTAAAGTAGCTGCTAAAGTAGTAGTTATCGAAGACTAATAAATATATTAATTTTTGGTTACCTAAATGACTAAACCGCTCTGAGAAGAGCGGTTTTTTTATACCTGCATTTTACACAAAAACTCTTTTATAAAATTTCATTATTTATATTTAGTCTAAATATATTTTGCGATTACAGCAGAAAACCACGCCAAAATCATTAAAAATTAAAGTTGCTTATCCCGCTAAGGAATGTATATTTGTGAATTATTTCCAGAATTAAGAGATTAATCATGCAAACAAACCAAATTGATTACATTCCAATAGTGATGCAATCACTTTTAGCTATCGGATTTGTGGTAACTACCATCATAATTTCAGGCTATTTAGGACCTAAAAGGCACTCGAAAAACAAGGATAAAAATTTCGAATGCGGTATCGAATCTGTCGGTAATGCCCGTATTCCTTTCTCAGTTAAATACTTTTTAGTCGCTATATTATTTGTTCTTTTCGATGTTGAAGTGATATTTATGTATCCTTGGGCCGTTAACTTTAGAGCTATGGGCTTAGAAGGATTCTTAAAAATGGGGATCTTTATGACACTTCTTGTAGTGGGCTTTTTTTATGTCCTCAAGAAGAAAGGATTGGAGTGGGAATAAGAATTTGATTGTAGACGGTTTTCTGGACTTTTGAAACCCGTTGAAAATCCAAAAAAATAATAACGATGAGTGATACTTCTAAATATAACATGGTAGACGCTCCGGAAGGATTTGCCGGAGAAGGATTTTTTGCTACCAAATTAGATTCTGTTGTAGGATTAGCCAGAGCCAATTCTTTATGGCCTTTACCGTTTGCAACATCATGCTGCGGTATTGAATTCATGGCAACCATGGCTGCCCATTATGATGTGGCACGTTTCGGATCGGAACGTATGAGTTTCTCGCCAAGACAGGCAGACATGCTGCTGGTTATGGGAACCATAGCTAAAAAAATGGCCCCGATTTTACGTCAGGTTTACGAACAAATGTCAGAACCGAAATGGGTTATCGCTGTTGGAGCCTGCGCTTCTTCCGGTGGTGTTTTTGATACCTATTCCGTACTTCAGGGTATTGACAAGGTAATTCCTGTGGACGTGTACGTTCCGGGATGCCCGCCAAGACCGGAGCAAATTCTGGACGGTATCATGCGCTTACAGGAAATTGTAAAAAGCGAATCCGTTAGAAGAAGAGGATCAGACGAATACAAAGACTTATTAGGTTCTTATAACATCAAATAAAATGGCTTTAGAAACCTCAGTAATACAAAACAAATTGATTGAAAATTTCGGATTAAAAGTAACCGATTTCTTTCAACAACATGATATTTTCACATTTGAAGTAGCATCAGACTCTATCGTAGAAGTTATGAAATTTCTAAGAGATGATGCTACTTTACGTTTTAATTTCCTAACCGATTTGTGCGGTATCCATTATCCGGATTACGACAAAGACCGTCAGTTTGCCGTGGTATACCACATGCACAACTGGGTGGACAATGTTCGCATCCGCATCAAATGCTATCTGAACGGCGACCAGCCGGAAATCGATACAGTAACCGGCCTTTTCCTAAGCTCGAACTGGCAGGAAAGAGAAACCTATGATTTTTACGGAATCATATTTAAAGGACACCCGCAATTAAAGCGTATTCTAAACATGGATGAAATGGAATCTTTTCCTTTGCGTAAAGAATTCCCAATGGAAGACGGCGGAAGAACCGATAAAGACGACCGATTTTTCGGTAGAACAACCCAAAATTGCTAATAGTAACCTGAAAAAAATATTTTTACAACTAAAATGTCAGATCTATTATTACCACCAGAGCATCGATATGCGAAAGTTATTGAGAGCAGAAGAAATGAAGACGGAAGTGAGCTTTCGATACTGAACTTAGGTCCTACGCACCCTGCTACCCACGGAATCTTCCAGAACATCCTTTTAATGGACGGGGAACGTATTCTTGATGGTGAAGGTACCGTTGGATACATCCATCGTGCTTTTGAGAAAATTGCCGAAAACAGACCTTTTTACCAGATTACGGTTTTAACTGACCGTATGAACTATTGCTCCGCTCCTATTAATAATATGGGATGGTGGATGACTTTAGAAAAAGCACTTGGAATTGAAGTGCCGAAAAGAGTACAATACCTTCGTGTAATCATCATGGAATTAGCCCGTATTGCCGATCACATTATCTGTAGTTCGGTTATGGGAGTAGATACAGGAGCCTTAACCGGATTCTTATATGTATTCCAGTTCCGCGAAAAAATATATGAAATCTACGAAGAAATCTGCGGTGCCCGTTTGACCACAAACATGGGAAGAATCGGAGGTTTTGAAAGAGAATGGAGTCCGGCAGCTTTTAAAAAGATCAACGACTTTTTAGAAGAATTCCCGCCAATATGGACAGAATTTGAAAACCTGTTAACCCGAAACAGGATCTTTATGGACCGTACTATCGGAGTAGGAGCCATTACTGCAGAAAAAGCAATCAGCTACGGATTTACAGGTCCGAACCTGCGTGCTGCCGGTGTGGACTATGACGTTCGTGTAATGCAGCCATACAGCTCGTATGAAGATTTCGAATTCAACATTCCCGTAGGAAAACACGGAGATACTTATGACCGTTTCTGCGTTCGTAATGCAGAAGTCTGGGAAAGTTTGAGTATCATCCGCCAGGCATTGGCAAAATTACCGGAAGGACCATACCATGCAAATGTACCGGATTATTACCTGCCGCCAAAAGATGAAGTGTACCACAATATGGAAGCTTTAATCTACCACTTTAAAATCGTAATGGGAGAAGTTCCTGTGCCGTTAACGGAAGTATACCATCCTGTTGAAGGAGGAAACGGAGAAGTTGGTTTCTATTTGATTACCGACGGAAGCAGAACCCCTTATCGTTTACATTTCAGAAGACCATGCTTTATATATTATCAGGCTTATAACGATATGGTTAGAGGACAAATGCTTTCCGATGCGATTGCAACTTTGTCAAGTCTTAACGTAATTGCCGGTGAATTAGACGCATAATGATTATGGAAAATACCCACTACAAACAAGAAATAAATATGACCCCGGAACTAATGGCCCGAATCAATGAACTGATCAGCCACTATCCGGAAGATAAAAGAAAATCCGCTTTACTTCCTGTATTACACGAAGTACAGGATGCTCACGAGAATTGGTTAAGCTACGAATTAATGGACAATGTTGCTGAAATTTTAAAAATTCAGCCTGTTGAAGTGTATGAAGTAGTGACGTTCTATACCATGTTCAATCAGAAGCCTATCGGTAAATACATGTTCGAATTTTGCAGAACATCCTGTTGTGCCGTTCGCGGAGCCGAAGATTTAATGGACTATACCTGCAATAAACTGGGTATTAAGGAAGGGGAAACCACAGTGGACGGAATGTTTACCGTTGTTGGTGTAGAATGTTTAGGAGCCTGCGGTTATGCACCAATGATGCAAATCGGGGATTTCTACAAAGAACATCTTACAAAAGAAAAAGTAGATGCAATCATTGCTGATTGCAGAGAAGGTAAAATCAACTTACACGATAAATAATACCATGGGAAGAAAGATATTATTAGACAAGATAAATATTCCAGGTATCAAAACCTA
Source organism: Flavobacterium sp. UBA4197 (assembly GCF_002379575.1). Classification (NCBI taxonomy): domain Bacteria; kingdom Pseudomonadati; phylum Bacteroidota; class Flavobacteriia; order Flavobacteriales; family Flavobacteriaceae; genus Flavobacterium; species Flavobacterium sp. UBA4197. Next base: position 68,847 of record NZ_DFUB01000006.1, on the reverse strand, counting down.
TGAAGTATACCGCCAGAACGGAGGATATGCTTCTGTGGAGAAAGCTTTAAAAACATTAACTCCGGACGAAGTTACAGAAGAAGTAAAAACATCAGGACTTCGCGGTCGTGGTGGTGCTGGTTTCCCTGTAGGTTTAAAATGGAGTTTTATTGATAAAAAATCGGGCAAGCCAAGACACCTGGTATGCAATGCCGATGAATCGGAACCGGGAACTTTCAAAGACCGTTTCCTGATGGAATATATTCCGCACTTATTAATTGAAGGGATGATTACCTCCAGTTATGCATTGGGTGCCAACCTATCTTACATTTATATCCGTGGGGAATATATGTGGGTATTTAAAATTCTGGAAAGAGCCATCAAAGAAGCCTATGCTGCCGGATGGTTAGGAAAGAATATTTTAGGAACCGATTTCTCACTGGACTTACATGTTCATTGCGGTGCCGGAGCCTATATCTGCGGTGAAGAAACGGCGCTGATTGAATCCTTGGAAGGAAAAAGAGGAAACCCGAGAATCAAACCACCATTCCCGGCGGTTAGCGGTTTATGGGCAAACCCAACGGTGGTAAACAACGTAGAGTCTATTGCGGCTGTGCCTTGGATTGTGAACAATTCAGGTGCCGAATATGCTACAATCGGAATCGGACGTTCTACAGGAACAAAATTAATCTCTGCATCTGGACATATCAAAAATCCGGGTGTATACGAAATAGAATTAGGACTAAGCGTTGAAGAATTCATGAACTCCGATGAATATCTGGGTGGAATGATGGACGACAGACCTTTAAAAGCATTAGTACCGGGAGGATCATCTGTTCCTATTTTACCGGCACACCTTATCAATAAAACAGCAAACGGTGAAGACCGTTTAATGTCCTACGAATCATTAAGTGACGGTGGTTTCGCTACAGGATCCATGTTGGGATCCGGCGGGTTTATCGTATATAACGATACGACCTGTATTGTACGAAACACCTGGAACTTCTCCCGTTTCTACCACCACGAAAGCTGCGGACAATGTTCCCCATGCCGTGAAGGAACTGGATGGCTGGAAAAAGTATTACACCGAATTGAAAACGGACACGGAAGAATGGAAGACATCGACCTGCTTTGGGACATTCAGAGCAAGATTGAAGGAAACACCATCTGTCCGCTTGGAGATGCTGCAGCATGGCCAGTAGCGGCGGCAATCCGTCACTTCAGAGACGAATTCGAATTCCACGTTCGTTTCCCAGAAAAAATAAAAAACAGAGATCACTTTGTCAACGAGCCTTTTGAAAAAGTAAGACATTTAATCTCAAAACAAACTGTATAAAGTCAAGAATCGCGTACTATGAAAGTTACTATAGACGGTCACGAAATAGAAGTAGAACCAGGAACCACTATCCTGCAAGCTGCTAGAATGATTGGAGGCGAGTCGGTCCCACCGGCAATGTGCTATTATTCTAAATTAAAAGGAAGCGGTGGAAAATGCCGTTGCTGTTTAGTAGAGGTATCCAAAGGTAGTGATGCTAACCCTACTCCTATGCCTAAATTAATGGCATCATGCGTTACAGGTGTAATGGATGGTATGGAAGTAAAAAGTATCTCTTCCCCTAGAGTTGTAGAAGCCCGGAAATCGGTTACCGAATTTTTATTAATCAACCACCCGTTAGACTGTCCGGTTTGTGATCAGGCAGGGGAATGTGATTTACAAAACCTAAGCTTTAACAACGGAAAATCGGAAACCCGTTTTATTGAAGAAAAAAGAACATTTGAACCGGAAAATATCGGTGATAACATTCAATTGCACATGAACCGTTGTATCCTTTGCTATCGTTGTGTAATGACAGCAGATCAGTTAACGGACGGACGTGTACACGGGGTTATGAATCGCGGAGACCACTCCCAGATTTCAACCTGTATTTCCAAAGCGATTGACAATGAATTCTCCGGAAACATGATTGACGTTTGTCCTGTGGGTGCTTTAACCGACAAGACTTTCCGTTTCAAATCCAGAGTTTGGTTTAACAAACCATACAATGCTCATAGAAATTGCGACAAATGCTGCGGAAAAACTACGGTTTGGATGTTTGGAAACGAAATCCAGCGTGTTACAGCCCGTAAAGATATTTACCACGAAGTGGAAGAATTTATCTGTAACGAATGTCGTTTCGATCACAAAAACGTAGAAGACTGGGTAATTGAAGGACCTCGTAAATTCGAGAAATTCTCGGTTATCAACCAGAACAACTATACCCGCAAACTGGATAAAGTGGTTATCGATACTGAAAAACAAATTCTTCAGGGTCGTGAAATGGACAGAAAGAAAATTAGTATGGTGGATGTTCCTTTACAGAACAACGGAAATTCTAAATCATAATTTGCAATGGAGACTCCAATTATCATAGAGAAAAGTGTCATTATCATAGCTGTTTTTGCTATTACCATGATAATGGCGATGTATTCTACATTAGCAGAGCGTAAAATTGCAGCTTGGCTACAGGACCGTGTTGGTCCTAACCGTGCCGGTAAAGGAGGTATTTTACAACCCCTTGCCGATGGTTTAAAATTATTCTCAAAAGAAGAATTCCTGCCGAATACCCCTAATAAATTCTTATTTACGATTGGTCCGGCGATCTCCATGAGTATGGCATTAATTACCAGTGCTGTAATTCCATGGGGCGATAAATTACACTTATTCGGAAGGGATATTATCCTGCAGGCTACCGATATTGACGTAGCGATCTTATACGTTTTTGGCGTATTATCTGTGAGTGTTTACGGAATCATGATTGGTGGATGGGCATCGAACAACAAGTTCTCGTTAATGAGTGCTATGCGTGCCGCTTCCCAGATGATCTCCTATGAAGTAGCAATGGGATTATCCATTATTGCTTTGGTAATGATGACCGAAACCCTAAGCCTTCGTGAAATCGCCGCACAACAATCCGGCATGAACTGGAATGTGTTTTACCAGCCTTTAGGCTTCCTGATTTTCCTGGTATGTTCTTTCGCAGAAACGAACAGAACGCCATTTGACCTTGCGGAATGTGAGGCGGAGCTTATCGGTGGATACCACACGGAATATTCGTCCATGAAAATGGGATTCTATTTGTTCGCGGAATATGCGAGTATGTTTATTTCCTCAACCATTTTAGCCGTATTGTATTTCGGAGCCTATAACTATCCGGGTATGGACTGGGCTGTTGAAAACTGGGGTGTAAACGCTGCAAACGTGATTGGAATGTGTGTGTTGTTTGCCAAAATCTGTTTCTTCATCTTCTTCTATATGTGGGTAAGATGGACAATCCCGAGATTTAGATACGATCAATTGATGAATTTAGGATGGAAAATGTTATTTCCTCTTGCTATTATAAACATTCTTATAACAGGAGCAGTAATCTTACTTTTCCAATAAAATAATAAAAGAGATGTCATTAGATACAATTTCATTATCAGGAAGAAAAAAAGAGGTTTCCAACAAAAAGATGACTTTTTGGGAAAGCCTTTATCTGGTTGCGATATTCAAAGGATTAATCATTACGATCAAACACTTATTCAAAAGAAAAGTAACGATTAAATATCCGGAACAAAAACGTGAATTCAGTCCCGTTTACCGCGGTCAGCACATGCTGATGCGTGATGACGAGGGAAGAGAGCGCTGTACTGCCTGCGGACTTTGTGCGCTATCCTGCCCGGCAGAAGCCATCACGATGAAAGCAGAAGAACGCAAACCGGAAGAAAAACATTTGTACAGAGAAGAGAAATATGCTTCTATTTATGAAATCAACATGCTGCGTTGCATTTTCTGCGGATTGTGTGAAGAAGCCTGTCCGAAAGAAGCGATTTTCCTTACAAAATCAAAAGTAATCGTAAAATCAAGCAGCAACCGCGAGGATTTTATTTACGGAAAAGACAAATTGGTTATGCCGTTAGAAATGGCCATACAAAATACTAATCAGCATAAGGCAAGTTAATCATGATTGAAGTTTTATTTTATATACTATCGACCATTACACTGGGAACTGCTCTTCTGACAATTTTCAGCAGAAACCCGATTCACAGTGCTATTTATCTGGTTATTTGTTTCTTTTCGATTGCCGGTCATTATTTAATGCTGAATGCACAGTTCCTTGCAATTGTACACATCATTGTCTATTCGGGCGCCATCATGATCCTGATGCTATTTACCATCATGTTAATGAACCTGAACAAAGACCACGAAAAGCATAAACCTAAATTAATAATCTTTGCCGCTACCATCGCCTTCTGCCTTGTAGCATTAGTATTATTAGCTGCTTTATTAAAAACAAAACCGGTTGTAGAAAGTTACTACCAGTCCGGTGAAGATTTCCAGTCTATTAAAGTTCTTGGACAGGTATTGTTAAACGAATACATGGTTCCTTTTGAATTTGCTTCGGTATTACTTTTAGTAGCCATGATTGGAGCAGTATTAATTTCTAAAAAAGAGAAACAAAAAGCCTAATTTGATATGGAACATATTTTAAAAGAAATTGGTGTAGAAACCTACTTATATTTATCCGCTCTGTTATTCAGCATAGGTGTTTTTGGAATTCTTTTACGTAGAAATGCCATCATCATGTTTATGTCAATTGAGATTATGTTAAACGCTGTAAACCTTTTGTTAGTAGCTTTTTCTACTTTCCATCAGGATGCATCGGGACAGGTATTCGTATTTTTCTCAATGGCGGTAGCTGCCGCAGAAGTAGCTGTAGGTCTGGCGATTTTAGTTTCTATTTTCAGAAACTTAGGATCGATCGATATTGATAATTTAAAGAATTTAAAAGGATAATCCCTAATGGAGACAAGTTTAGTTTTACTCTTATTATTGGCCCCTTTTGTCGGGTTTTTATCTAATATATTTTTTGGAAAGCAGCTGGGTAAAAGCGGTTCCGGAATTTTAGGAACACTTGCCGTAGTGGTTTCTTTCCTGGTTACTTCCTATTTCTTCATTCAGGTAAGCGGAAGCAAACAACCTATACATGTTCATTTATTTGACTGGATTTCTTTAGGGAAATTCAACATCAACTTTGATATATTATTAGATCAGCTATCCTTGTTATGGCTAATGTTCGTAACAGGAATCGGATCGTTAATTCACATCTACTCCATCAGCTATATGCATGATGACGAGAACATGCACAAATTCTTTGCCTATCTGAATTTGTTTATCTTCTTTATGATCACTTTGGTTGTAGGAAGCAACTTATTGATCATGTTCATCGGTTGGGAAGGTGTTGGATTGTGTTCCTACTTATTAATCGGATTCTGGTACAAGAATCAGGACTATAACGATGCGGCTAAAAAAGCCTTTATCATGAACCGTATCGGGGATTTAGGTTTCCTTGTGGGGATCTTTATCATCGGATACCTGTTCAACTCTTTGGACTTCACGACCATCAAACATGCGGTATTAACCGGTTCTAACCCGGAAATGGCAACATGGTTAAGCATTGCAACATTGTGCTTGTTTATTGGTGCTGCCGGTAAAAGTGCCCAGATCCCGTTATACACCTGGTTACCGGATGCGATGGCTGGACCAACTCCTGTTTCGGCTTTAATTCACGCCGCTACGATGGTTACTGCCGGTATCTTTATGATCACCCGTTTAAACTTCCTTTTCGACCTAACTCCGGATGTTCAGAGCATCATCGCGGTTGTGGGAGCAATTACCTCTCTGGTTGCAGCTTCTATCGGACTGGTACAAAACGATATCAAAAAAGTATTGGCCTACTCCACTGTTTCCCAGTTAGGATTAATGTTCCTGGCTTTAGGATTGGGTGCCTATGAAATTGCTGTTTTCCACGTAATCACGCATGCTTTCTTTAAAGCCTGTTTGTTCCTGGGTTCCGGTTCGGTTATCCACGCTTTACACGGCGAACAGGACATGCGCAAAATGGGTGGTTTAAAAAGCGTAATGAAAGTGACTTACCTGACTTTCCTATTAGCAACATTGGCTATTTCCGGAATACCGCCATTTGCAGGTTTCTTCTCTAAAGATGAAATCCTGATGGTTGCCTTCCATCAAAATAAAGCACTTTGGGTTATTGCAGCCTTAGCGTCTATTATGACTGCGTTCTATATGTTCCGTTTGTTATACCTGACGTTCTTTAAAGAATTCAGAGGTACTGCAGAACAAAAACACCATTTGCATGAAAGTCCGGGATTAATCACGTTCCCGTTAATCGTTTTAGGGATCCTTTCGGTTATTGGCGGAGCGATCAGCCTGCCGGGCAACAGTTGGTTAAACGACTATTTAGCGCCTATTTTTGCACACAAAGTTCACGTAGAACACCATTTGGGTACAACAGAATATATGTTGATGGCCTTTGCAGTTATCGGAGCTTTAATCGGTATCGGAATTGCTTATTCAAAATATATCAAACAAGCGCAGGTTCCTGCAGAAGACGAACAAATTACAGGCTTTGCCAAAGTATTGTACAACAAATATTATGTTGACGAGACTTATATGGCCGTTATTGTAAAACCTATTTACAGTCTTGCTAAATTCTTCAGAGATTATATCGAAACCGGATTATCACAAATAATCTTCGGATTCGGATCTGTTGCTGACGGATTGGCTTTACAAGGTAAAAAATTACAAAACGGAAATATTGGTTTCTATTTATTCGCCTTTGTATTCGGACTTTGTTCGGTAGTGTTTTATTTATTCTTTTTACGATAATCTGTTAGAAATGGACGTAACTATATTATTATTAATTTTATTACTAGGAGCTGTAGCAACCTATTTCTCCGGAAATAAAAATGCTTCAAAAGTAGCTTTACTTTTCAGTGTGGTTGCTTTAGGTGCTTCCCTTATGATTTTAAACCAGTTTAGTCAGGGTACAGACAGTAGCTTTTCCGCTGTCTGGATGACGAATCCTAACATACTGTTTTCCTTAAAAGCCGACGGTCTTTCACTGGCAATGGTGGTTTTAACAACTGCTTTAACGCCTTTGATCCTGCTTTCTTCTTTTGGAAACAACTTTAACAATGCCAGAAATTTTTATGCCTTAGTGCTGTTTATGTCATTCGCCATGGTGGGGACATTCTTAGCCTCCGACGGTTTCCTGTACTATATTTTCTGGGAGCTTTCTTTAATTCCAATCTACTTTATCGCGTTACTATGGGGTAATGGCGATGCCGCAGAACGTAAAAAAGCCGTTATTAAATTCTTTATCTACACCTTTGCCGGATCTTTATTCATGCTGGTTGGTTTTATTTATTTATACCAGAAAGCAGGAAGTTTCCAGTTGGATAAATTATATGCTTTGGAATTAACGTCAACAGAAGAATTCTGGATTTTCTTAGCGTTCTTTTTTGCTTATGCTATTAAAATTCCAATCATTCCTTTCCACACCTGGCAGGCGAATGTGTACCAAAAAGCACCAACCGTAGGTACGATGTTATTATCCGGTATCATGCTGAAAATGGGATTGTATTCCGTTATCCGCTGGCAGTTGCCAATCGCACCAAATGCGGCTAAAGAAATGCTGTATCCGATTATCGGATTGAGTATTGCCGGTGTCATTTACGGTTCTATTGTTGCTTTAAAACAAAAAGACTTAAAGAAATTATTAGCCTATTCCTCTTTAGCCCACGTTGGCTTAATCGCAGCAGGATGCTATACACTCACTTTGGATGGTTTCAGAGGAGCTGTTTTACAAATGATTGCCCACGGTTTTGTAATTGTTGGTTTATTCTTCGCAGTAGAAGTAATCTACAGACGTTTCGAAACCCGTACAATCCATGATATGGGCGGTATCCGAACACAGTCGCCTAAATTTGCGTCCATGTTCATGATTCTGGTTTTAGCTTCCGTAGCATTACCGGGAACCTTTAACTTTGTAGGTGAATTTACCGTATTATACAGCTTGTTCACCGTTAATTTAGCTTTTGCTATCGTAGGCGGAACAACAATTATTTTAGGAGCTTTCTATATGTTAAGAATGTTCCAGCACGTAATGTTAGGAGAAACTAATGCAAAACCGTTTGCAGATGTTAGTGTTAACGAAGGAATTGTATTTGTGGTAATCATCGGATTCTTATTGTTCTTCGGATTGTATCCGAAACCGATAATCGAATTGATTACACCAAGTTTACAAGAGATTTTAGTACATATTAAATAAATTTAGTCCAGTATAATGAGTACAATAATAGCAATTGCAGTATTAGGTATTATCTGCCTTATAGCTGAAATTTTCAACTTAAGAAAAGCCATTGTTCCCGTAACAGTAATAGGGTTATTGGCAATTTTGGGTATTACCGTGGCTGAATTTAATGTAACGGAAAGTTATTACAACAACATGATTGTTGTGAATCGCTTTACCGTAACGTTCTCCAGTTTATTCATTTTGTTAACCGTATTTCTGGTTACGTTAAGTCATAACTTTTACAAAGACCGTCCTTCAAAATTATCCGATTTTGTAGCAATAAAAATATTCCTGCTATTAGGAGCTGTAGCTATGGTTTCTTTCGGAAACCTGGCAATGTTCTTCTTAGGCATCGAGATCTTATCTATCTCTTTATACATCCTTGCCGGTAGTAACCCTGTAAGCTTAAAAAGTAATGAAGCCGGTATGAAATACTTCCTGATGGGATCTTTTGCATCCGGAATTATTCTTTTCGGTATTGCTTTAATATATGGTGCCGTAGCGTCATTTGACATGAACATGATTTATGAAGCGTCAAACTCTGCTACTACGGTAGACTGGTTCTATATCGGGGTATGCATGATTACCGTAGGTATGCTGTTCAAAATCGCCACTGTACCTTTCCATTTCTGGGCACCGGATGTTTATGAAGGCGCTCCGTCGCTAACTACAGCAACAATGAGTACCCTGGCAAAAGTAGTTGCCATGGCGACATTCTTCAAATTGAATCTGGCAATGAACGGCAACATGAACTTTGCTTATGAAACGGTTATCGTAATCATTTCTATCGCTTCCATGACCGTAGGAAATATCATGGCATTACGCCAAAACAATATTAAGAGAATGCTTGCCTTTTCCGGTATTTCCCATGCCGGTTTTATGCTAATGGCATTATTAAACCTTACCAGTGCAACGGGAAGTTTATTCTACTATACCGTAGCCTATACCCTGGCAGGAATCGCTGCTTTTGCCGTGATCCTTTATGTATGCAATGGTAAAGACAATGAAAACATTGACAACTTTAACGGATTGGGTAAAACCAAACCACTAATGGCCATGATCCTTTCGGCTTCTTTATTATCAATGGCCGGTATTCCGATTTTCTCTGGTTTCTTTGCAAAATTCTTTATCCTGAACCAGACTTTACAGGCAGGATATTTAATATTGGTTATTGCCGGAATTATAAACTCTATCATTAGTGTTTATTACTATTTCAGAGTAATCAGTGCTATGTACACCAAAGAAGCTTCCGAAGAAGCAAAACCGGTTCCGTTTGAATTCTATATCGTAGCGGTAGTTGCCATCGGGTTAAACATTGCTATTGGTTTATTCCCGTCTGCTTTAATGGATCTGTTATAAAATACAATACCCTTATCATATCAAAAAGTCATCAGTTATTGATGACTTTTTTGTTTTTACACCATTTTTAAGATACTGCCCGAAAAACAATTTTAACGCTTCCCTATCACTCCCATTGCCAACAAAACTGTAATTTTACAGCATGTATGCACTGGTAGACTGTAACAACTTTTACGCTTCCTGCGAACGCGTATTCCAACCCCAATATGCAGGCAAACCCGTTGTTATTTTATCCAACAACGACGGTTGCATCATTTCGCGCAGTGAAGAAGCCAAAGCTTTGGGAATCCCTATGGGCGCTCCGGAGTTTAAAGTACGGGATCAGCTGAAACAACTCAACGTCAAAGTATTTTCATCCAATTATCCGTTATATGGCGATTTAAGCCAACGGGTAATGAACATCCTCCGGCAGTTTACACCCAATGTGGAAGAATACAGCATTGACGAAGCCTTTTTAAACTTTGACGGCCTGACTATTGCCGATTACCACGACTATGGCGTGCAGATGAAAAAACGGGTACAAAAATGGATCAGTATCCCGATTTGCGTCGGTATCGCACCCACCAAAGGCCTCTCTAAAGTAGCCAACAAGATTGCCAAAAAATTCCAGGAACGTACCGGTGGCGTATATGTGATAGATAACGACGAAAAACGGATCAAAGCACTCAAATGGACTAAAATTGAAGACGTTTGGGGCATTGGCTACCGGCTGATCAAAAAAGTAAAAGCACAGCATATCCATACCGCTTACGATTTTACCTTACCACAGCACGAAGCCTGGATTAAACGGGAAATGGGCGTTATCGGACTGCGGTTGCACAGTGAACTGCTGGGCAGATCCGTCTTGGAACTCGAAGAACACCAGGACTCTAAAAAAAGTATTGCCATAACCCGGAGCTTTGAAAAGAAACTATCCGATTACCGGGAAATCCGGGAACGCATCGCGACCTTTGCCTCCGTTTGTGCCGAAAAACTCCGCAAACAGCAATCCTGCTGCTATAGCGTAATTGTACTATTGGTAAAAGACAAACAACAGTCCAAAACCAAACGGTACTATTACAGCCAGATGGAAAACCTGTCCTTTGCCAGCAATTCCAACATAACGATCAGCAATATGGCGGTCACTATCCTGGAAAAACTATACGAACCCAATGAAGTTTACCTGAAAGCCGGAGTGATTGTAACCCAGCTCCTGCCGCAGGATCAGAAACAGCTGCACCTGTTTGAAGATGAAAACCCGAAACACCTCAAACTGATGGAAGTCATGGATGCCTATCACCGGAAAACCGGCGAACGAAAAATCAGGCTGGGTAGCCAGGATTTACAGAAAACCTGGAAAATGAAACAGCAACATCTGTCGCCAAATTATACAACAAACATTAAAGAGATCATGGAAGTCGTATGCCGTTAGCAAAAAAGAACCTCAGCTTTTTTATCCCCGATTCGGAAAACGCTTTAGAACTGCCTTTTATATCAGCCGGTATTAAAGCGGGATTTCCCTCGCCTGCTGCCGATTTTGACGGAACAAAAATCAGCCTTGATAAGGTTGTCGTTAAAAATCAGGAAGCAACGTTCTATGCCCGTGCCAAAGGAAACTCAATGACCGGAGCCGGAATTGATGATGGCGATATATTAGTAATTGACAAAAGTCTGGAACCCAAAAACAACAAAATAGCCGTGTGTTATATTGACGGGGAATTTACCGTAAAACGGATTAAAATAGAAAAAGACTGTGTGTATCTCGTTCCGGAAAACTCCGATTATGAACCGATAAAAGTAACGGAAGAAAACGAACTCATTATTTGGGGAATTGTAACCTATGTATTGAAAAGCGTTTAGTTTTTACACAATTCGCGCAGGTACTTGTTTAAATTCAGCTGGAATAAAGTTCCCTGAACCAGGTCTTTAATCTGGTACACCTCTTTTTCCGTAACCGCCAGTTCGATGGCCTCAAAGGGCGTTTTCAGTAAAAATTTATGGCAGCGGCCACGCATCTCGCATTCCGAGCAACAAGCTTTCTCGCAGGATAGATCAATCAGTTCCGAGAATTCCTGCATTTCCTCCGGCGTTAGATAAAAACCTGTTTCTTTAAACACCAATTGTACTTTATGGCGCAAAACCTTCTTCTCTTTTATCCAAAAGAATGCTACTCCGAAATCATTGTAATAAAGCTGCTCTATCTGTTGCATCGTTTCCAATTTTAAACAAATATAAATAATTATTTATATTCATTCTAAATAAAATGATGTTAATTTTTATTTTATCATAATAGGATAGCCAAACCCTTATACACCTCAACCTTTAGAATATAAGGGTTATATCCAAAAAACCATTAATAGGCTATCCTGCATTACTCATTAAAAACAGAAGCAAAAATTTCGAACGAACGCAATTTGGCCTCCTGACTGAAAATCTGCGAAATGGCCATAATCTCATTCACTTTGGTCGCTTTCGCAAACTCCTTAAAGTGATGTTGCAGCGTTTCCTTATTACCCACAAAAGTAAATGCGGTCATCTGCATCACAGCCTCCCTTACATCTCCGGACCAGATCTCATCCATATCATCCACCGGCGGCATCAAAGGACGTCTGGTATTTGTAATAATCCCGGTAAATGCCTGGTATAAGGAAGTTGCCAGATAATTCGCTTCATCGTCGGTATCCGCGCCTATAACATTCACGCAGGCCAGTACATACGGCTCCGACAAATAATCGGATGGCTCAAAATAGTGTCGGTACAATTCAATCGCACGATAAAACTGTGCCGGTGCAAAGTGGGCTGCAAAAGCATACGGCAATCCCATTTTTCCGGCAAGAACAGCACTTTCCATACTGGAACCTAAAATCCAGAGGGGAATATCAATTCCTTCACCCGGAAAGGCTCTCACGTTTGAAAACCGGTTTTCCGCACTAAGGTATTTTTGCAGCTCCTCAATATGGGCTTCAAAATTATAATTCAGGTCATAATTGTTTTTACGTAGTGCCATAGCCGTTGCGCCATCGGTTCCGGGTGCCCTGCCCAATCCCAGATCAATACGATCGGGATATAATGTAGACAGCGTTCCGAATTGTTCGGCAACCGCAAGCGGCGAATGATTGGGCAGCATAATACCACCGGAGCCCACGCGTATGGATTTTGTATGTTCGGCGATATTGCCAATCAGTACAGAAGTGGCAGAACTCGCCACATGCTGCATGTTGTGATGTTCGGATAACCAGAAACGGGAATAGCCCAAAGCTTCCGCTTTTTGAGCCAGTGTTCTGCATTTTTCAAAAGTATCGGAATAAGTATCTCCCTGGGAGACAACTGCTAAATCTAATAAAGAATATTTAAGTCCGTGGAGCGGATTATCGTGTGAAGTCATTTCTCGTATTTATAAAAAATAAAGTTAGAGAAATACTTGCTTCCGAAAACCCAAGAAACTGTTAATCTTAATGCGGTTTAATATCGCGCAGGCGAAGCTGCAAACTCACGTTGCCGTTCCATTCGTTTTCGTCAATGGAAAAAGCAGCGTCAAAGGATTTCCGGTTTTCGGTCAGGTTGATTTTATCGGCTAATCCGAATCCGATAGCGGCAAAACCCGGCTCTTCACCCTGCTGTTTGACATACAAACGCAAATGCTCTTCGTCCTGACCTATCGTTTTTCCATAACCGGTATCGTTTAATTTTTCAGCCATAAAAACCGGCGTCATATTTTCCGGTCCGAAAGGCTCAAACTGCTTTAAAATCCGGAAAAACTTAGGATCAATTGCCTGCAGCTCCATTTCGGCATCGATACTTATCTCCGGAACCAGCAGATCGGGATGAATGGTTTCCGAAACGACTTTTTCAAAATGCTTTTTAAAATTTTCGTAGTCTTTCTCTTTTAAGGTCAATCCGGCAGCATACATGTGCCCGCCAAACTGCTCCAGGTAATCCGAACAGGCTTCCAAAGCATTATAGACATCAAAATCTTTTACCGATCGGGCAGAAGCCGCCAGTTTATCACCGCTTTTGGTAAAAACCAGGGTCGGACGGTAATAGGTCTCCGTCAACCGGGACGCTACTATACCAATAACCCCTTTGTGCCAGTCTTCCTGATACACCACGGTGGTAAAACGCTTGTCTTCCTCTTTTATCCGGATCTGTTCCAAAGCTTCTTTGGTAATCTGCTTGTCCAGGTCTTTCCGGTCGGCATTAAACATTTCAATCTGTGATGCAAACTCCGCTGCCTGTTCCAGGTTGAATTCCGTCAGCAGTTCCACAGCATAGTTGCCGTGTTTGATACGTCCGGCAGCATTGATGCGCGGTGCGATCACAAAAACAACATCGGTAATTGTTAAGGTCTGTTTTTTTATATTCTGGATCAGCGCTTTGATTCCGGGACGCGGATTCGCATTGATCACTTCCAGTCCGAATTTTGCCAGCACCCGGTTTTCGCCGGTAATCGGAACAATATCCGCCGCTATCGCCGTTGCTACCAGATCCAGATACGGAAGCAGGTCCGTTATGGTCTGGTTCCGGTTTTGGGCCAAAGCCTGGATCACTTTGAATCCGACGCCACAACCGCACAATTCTTTATACGGATAGTGGCAATCCTGTCTTTTCGGATCTAAAACAGCCACCGCATCCGGTAAGGTATCACCCGGACGGTGGTGATCACAAATAATAAAATCGATATTCTTTTCTTTGGCATACAATACCTTATCGATGGACTTGATGCCACAATCCAGCGCAATGATCAGCGAGCATCCGTTATCATCGGCAAAATCAATCCCTTTGAATGAAACACCGTATCCTTCGGCATAGCGATCCGGAATATAGGTGGCTACATTCGGATAAAAGCTTCTCAAATAGGACGACATTAAAGAAACTGCCGTTGTTCCGTCTACATCATAGTCGCCAAAAACGAGGATGTTTTCCCCCTGCGCAACCGCTTTTTCTATCCGTGCCACGGCTTTGTCCATATCCTGCATCAGGTACGGATCGTGCAGATCGTCTAATGACGGACGGAAAAAAGACCGGGCCTGCTCAAACGTTTCAATACCGCGTTGCACCAGTAAAGTGGCTATTAATTCTTCAACATTCAGCTCGGAAGCCAGTTGCTTTACTTTTTGTAAATCGGGTTTGGGTTTGAGTGTCCAGCGCATAATAACAATTTGTATGGATTATAAAAAAAAGTACCTATAGGGTATGATAGTGTATCGCAATATTTACTTTGGCAAACTGACGGAACATTTCCATCACGCCGCAATATTTGTCTACGGAAAGATTTACTGCCCGTTCCAGTTTTTTCGGATCGAGATTGTTTCCGTAAAAATGGTAATCCACACGAACCGTGTGATAGGTTTTCGGATGTTCTTCCGTTAAATCGCCTTCCGTTTCGATTTTAAAATCGGTTACATCCAGCTTCATTTTTTCAATCAGTGAAGCAACATCCAGACCGGTACAGCCAGCCAGCGCCGACAGCATTAACGCTTTCGGGCGAAGACCGTTTCCTTCACCGCCGTTTTCGGGTCCGGCATCAATAGTCATGACATCGCCACTGGGATTGGTCGATTCAAACTGCATTTTCCCCAACCATTTTGTACTAACCTGATGTGTCATAAATCGTATCTTTTTATTCGCTTTTCTCTTTTTTACTTTCTTTTGCAGTCACTTTCCCGCCAACAATAACCACGATCTCTCCTTTGGGTGGTTTGGCTTCAAAATGTTTTAAAACTTCCTCCGCAGTGCCGCGCACCGTTTCTTCGTGTAGTTTTGACAATTCACGGGATACCGAAACCGGCCGGTCCGCACCAAAATACTCCACAAATTCCGCCAGTGTTTTAACCAGTTTATGCGGGGACACATACAATATCATTGTCCGGGTTTCTTCTGCCAGGATCAGGTAACGGGTCTGTCTGCCTTTTTTGTCCGGTAAAAACCCTTCAAAGACGAACTTATCGTTTGGCAGTCCGCTGTTAACCAATGCCGGTACAAAAGCCGTCGCTCCGGGTAAACATTCTACTTCCACATTGTTTTCCACACAGGCACGCGTGAGTAAAAATCCGGGATCGGAAATTGCCGGCGTTCCCGCATCGGAAATCAGCGCAATACTTTCTCCTGCCTGCAGGCGTCTGATGATATTCTCAACTGTTTTATGTTCGTTGTGCATGTGATGGCTCTGCATGTGTGTAGCAATTTCAAAATGCTTTAACAGCTTACCGCTGTTCCGGGTATCTTCTGCCAATATCAGATCGACTTCCTTCAAAACGCGAATCGCTCTGAATGTCATGTCTTCCAAATTCCCGATGGGTGTGGGTACTAAATACAATTTAGACATATCCTAAAATTTAAACACCAACCTGCATCAATAAAATTCATGCAGGTTGGCGTAATTTATACTTATAAAAAGACTACGAGAATCGCTTCTCTACAATCTCCATAAAACGGGTTGCATATTCTTCTTTTCCTTCCCAGTTATTGTAATCCGGTTTTACCAGATCTTCAATAAAATTCTGAGCATCTTCAAAATTATCAAAGGTATTCAGCTGGGATAAAACACGGTTCAGGTCTTCACCGCTTCCGCCAAAAAGGTTCTTTTCGAAAGCAATCCGGTCGTTCAGTCCCAAAGCGATGGCTTTACTGTGGGCATCGCCCGTTGCTTTTCGGGTATAGGCTTCTTTTTCGGATGAAATGGAAAGTACCGGTTCTTCTTTTATTGGTTCCACAGCCGGTTCAAAAACAATATCCGCCACTTTTTCAACTTCGGCAGGTACATCGTTTACTTTTACAAATTCCGGTTCTTTATAGGAATGCCCTAACAACTCTTCCAAAGTGATTTGCTTTGGCTCCTGTTTCGGTTCTTCTTTTACTCGTTCGAAAACCGGTTCTTCAATAATCGCTTCTGCCGGTGCTGCTGGTTCTTCTTCGTATTCCGGAACTGTTTCTTCTTCATCCAGCTCGCTTTCATCAATATCAATCTGGCCGACAACCACCTTTTCTTCTTCCGCTACTATTATTGGTTCTTCCGCTGGTTCTTCTTTGTCTTCCGTTTCCGTTTCCGTTTCAATAACTGGCTCAACAGCAGGTACTTCCGTTTCAGCGGCGGCTATAATCAGTTCTTCTTCCTCCGGCTCGGTTTCCGTCTCCATTTCCGATTCGGCATCTTCCGGTTCGGCTACAATATTTATTTCTTCCGCAACCGGTTCCGGTTCGTTTTCCACTACAGGTTCCGGCACTGCTACCGCTGTTTCTTCTTCTTTGTTTTCAAAAGCTCCGTCTAATTTCTCTTCCAGTTCTTCCAGGCCGATTGTTGGTTTTACCGCTTCGAAATTTTCTTCATAAAAACGCAATACCGATAATATCTCATACAGTTTTTGCGTTTCCTGATGTAACTGAATCACTTCCGATTTATTTTTTAATTTTAAAATGCGGTGGGCAATACTAATTAATTCGGCCTCTAATTTTTTCTTCATAACTTTTGATTTTATATGGAGTAAAGCGGTGGTTTTTTAATAAATTTGTTTCCATTACAAAAGTAACAGAAAAAAACGCTGTTTACAGCCTGAAAAGTACAAAATGTTTCTCGAAAATACGGTAAATCATAAAGAACAATTTGGATGGATTGAAGTCATTTGCGGCTCGATGTTTTCCGGTAAAACTGAAGAACTTATTCGTCGTTTAAAACGCGCTCAGTTTGCCAAACAAAGAGTGGAAATTTTCAAACCGGCCATCGATACCCGCTATCACGATGAGATGGTTGTTTCTCATGACGCTAATGAAATCCGCTCTACTCCGGTTCCGGCAGCGGCTAATATCCGTATTCTTGCCGATGGCTGTGATGTCATCGGAATTGACGAAGCCCAGTTTTTTGATGACGAGATTGTTGCCGTTTGCAATGACCTTGCCAATTCCGGCGTACGCGTTATCGTAGCAGGACTGGACATGGACTTTAAAGGCAATCCTTTCGGCCCGATGCCCGCCCTGATGGCAACAGCCGAATATGTTACAAAAGTACATGCCGTTTGCACCCGCACCGGAAATTTAGCCAACTATAGTTTTAGAAAAACCCACAACGACAATCTTGTTTTACTGGGTGAAACGGAAGAATACGAACCGTTAAGCCGTGCGGCCTATTTTAATGCTATGAAAGAAATGCAGGAACAAGAGTCCAGAAACAAAAAAAATCAAGAATAAGCTTTGAGTTTAATTATCAAAAATATTATCCCGGTCATTCCCGCTAAATGGTTAGGGACTGATGAAACATGTCCTGTAGACAATGTTTCCATCGACAGCCGGTCGTTACAAAACAACAACGGAACTTTATTTTTTGCACTGGTCGGACACAATCACGACGGACATCATTACATTCCGAACCTGATTGCCAAAGGCGTTCAGAACTTTGTAGTGAATCACATTCCGGACACGCTGGAAGGCAAGGCAAACTTCCTGGTAGTTAACGATACGTTGCACAGCCTGCAGGAATTTGCAGCCTATTACCGCATGCAGTTTGATTTCCCGGTAATAGGTGTTACCGGAAGCAGCGGCAAAACCATTGTCAAAGAATGGCTGAATTTCCTGTTAAGCCCGGAATACAATATCATCCGCAGCCCTAAAAGCTACAACTCCCAGGTAGGTGTTCCGCTATCGATCATCGGGATCAATGAAAAACACAACTTAGGGATTTTTGAAGCCGGTATTTCCACTGTCGGCGAAATGGACAAACTGGAAGCCATTATCAAACCGACCATTGGTATTTTAACCAATATCGGTGCGGCACATGACGAAGGTTTCGAAAGCGTAGCCCAAAAAATATCCGAAAAAATAAAACTCTTCCAAAACGCCAAAATTCTTATTTACCAGAAGAATCCACTAATTGACGATCTTCTGGACAAAAATATCCCAACTTTCAGCTGGAGTTTTGAAGACCGCACTGCCGATGTATTCATTACCAAAACGGCTCCTGACGAACTGGAAGTACACTACCGCCAACAGCCTTTTCTGCTGCAACTTCCGTTTCAGGACAAAGCGTCTGTTGAAAACACCATCAGCTGCCTGATGGTACTGCTGCATTTCGGGTATGACAAAGCTGTCATTAAAGAACGCCTGCACAACCTGTATCCGGTGGAAATGCGCCTGCAGGTGAAAAACGGCATTCACAACTGTACGCTAATTGACGACAGTTACAGTTCCGACTACCAGTCGCTAAAAATTGCGCTGGATTTCCTGGAGCAGCACAAAACCCACCAGCAGAAAACAATAATACTATCCGATATTTTCCAGAGCGGTTTTCCGGTGGAAGAATTATATGCCAAAGTTGCCCGGCTGTTAACCAACAATAAAATTGAACGCGTTATCGGGATTGGCGAAACCATCAGCCGTTACCTGAAAGATTTTCCGGGATTTATTGCCTTTAAAAACACCCATGATTTTCTGGTGCAATACAATGCCGCTTCTTTTCAGAACGAAACGATACTGATAAAAGGCGCACGAACCTTTCATTTTGAAGAAATCGTAACCCTGCTGGAAGAAAAAACACATGAAACGGTATTGGAGATCAACCTGAATGCCATCAGCCACAATCTGAACTTCTACAAATCGAAGCTAAAACCGTCCACAAAAATAATGGTCATGGTAAAAGCTTTCGGATATGGAAGCGGCAGTTTTGAAATTGCAAAATTACTGGCCCACCACAAAGTCGATTATTTAGGCGTGGCTTTCGCCGATGAAGGAATTGCACTTCGCAACGCCGGAATTGAAATGCCGATTATTGTGATGAACCCCGAAAACAGTGCTTTTTCGGCGATGATTGCCTACCATCTGGAACCGGAAATCTATTCGCCTACTGTCCTAAAAACGTTTATCACTCTGGCCCAGCAGAAAAACCTGTCCAATTACCCGATACACATCAAACTGGATACCGGTATGCATCGTCTGGGTTTTGAGGAAAACAATCTCGATGATCTGATCTCTGTTTTAAAAAATAACAATTTTGTCTCCGTTAAAAGTATCTTCTCCCACCTTTCGGCGAGCGACGGACCGGAATTCAACGATTTCACGTTACAGCAGATCCATACGTTTGACCGATGGTCACAAAAAATCGTATCGGAACTGAACATCACCCCTATCCGCCATATCCTGAACACATCCGGAATTTACAATTTCCCGGATTATCAGTTCGACATGGTACGCCTGGGTATCGGACTATACGGCGTAGGAAATGATGAGGAAGAAATGAAACACCTGGAAAATGTAGGCACGTTAAAAACCGTTATCCTGCAAACCAAAGAAATTCAGGCCGGTGAAAGTGTGGGCTACAGCCGGAAATTCATGGCAACCCAAACCACTAAAACCGCTACAATTCCCATTGGCTATGCCGACGGAATTCCAAGAAGCTGGGGCAATCAGAAAGGTTATGTGATGATTAAAAACCAGAAAGCGCCCATAATCGGCAATATTTGCATGGACATGTTAATGGTCGACATTACCGGTATTGACTGTAAAGAAGGTGATACGGTAATCATTTTTGGCCAGCAGCCAAGAGTAACCGAAATTGCAAAAACCATTGGCACCATACCCTACGAAATACTGACCAGCATCTCGCACCGGGTAAAACGCATTTTCTTTAAAGAATAAAAAAGACTACTAAAATTGTTAAATTTTTAATCCGTTTTACTACTTTAGTACTAACAAAAATTATTAACTAAAACATTTTAGGTATGGGAATGCTATCAGAATTTAAAGAATTTGCCATGAAAGGCAACGTTGTTGATCTTGCAATCGGGGTGATCATTGGTGGTGCTTTCGGTAAAATTGTAAGTTCATTTATCGATGATGTAATTACACCTTTACTGTTAAAACCGGCATTGGAAGCTGCTAATTTATCAAAAATTGAAGAGCTTACCATTTTTGGAGGAGTCAAGTACGGTATGTTTTTATCGGCTGTCATTAATTTTGTGATTGTTGCATTCGTGCTGTTCTTATTAATCAAGGGAATCAATGCTTCCAAGAAAAAAGAAGCGCCGGCTCCAACCGCTCCGGCTGGTCCTACTCAGGAAGAATTATTGGCTGAAATCCGTGATTTATTGAAAAAATAATCCGCTACACACATATTCTAACCTAAACCGTCCCGGTGTGGACGGTTTTTTTATTTATTGTTATTTTAACCGCATTATTATTTACTTTTGTCATACTAAAAATTTAACTAAAACACATAATATCAAAATGAAAGTAGCCGTTGTAGGAGCCACCGGAATGGTTGGTGAAGTAATGTTACAATTACTGGCAGAAAGAAATTTTCCCGTAACTGAATTAATCCCCGTAGCATCAGAAAAGTCTGTTGGGAAGCAGATTGATTTTAAGGGAAAGAAGTACGCTGTAGTAGGATTACAAACAGCGGTTGAAATGCGTCCTGATATTGCTGTTTTTTCAGCCGGAGGCGAAACCTCTTTAGCCTGGGCGCCAAAATTTGCCGAAGCCGGTACCACCGTTATCGACAACTCTTCTGCATGGCGAATGGACCAGACTAAAAAACTGATCGTTCCGGAAATCAATGCTTCGGTATTGACCAAAGAAGACAAAATTATTGCCAATCCAAACTGTTCGACTATTCAGATGGTGATGGTCCTGGCACCTTTACATAAAAAATACGGCATTAAACGAGTTGTTGTTTCAACCTATCAGTCCATTACCGGAACGGGAGTAAAAGCCGTAAAACAACTGGAAAACGAATTTGCCGGTATACAGGGAGAAATGGCCTATCCGTATCCGATTCACCGCAATGCCATTCCGCAGTGTGATGTTTTTGAAGAAAACGGGTACACAAAAGAAGAAATGAAGCTGGTTCGTGAAACACAGAAAATCATGGACGACAAAACGATTGCTGTTACAGCAACTGCCATCCGTATTCCGGTGGTGGGCGGCCACAGTGAAGCGGTAAACATCCAGTTTGAAAATGATTTCGACATAAACGAAGTACGCGCTATCCTGCACCACACGCCGGGTGTGGTGGTACAGGACAACCCGGATACCAAAACATACCCGATGCCTTTATATGCACACGGAAAAGACGATGTATTTGTGGGCAGAATCCGTCGCGACGAAAGTCAGCCGAACACCCTAAACATGTGGATCGTTTCCGACAACCTGCGCAAAGGAGCCGCAACAAACACCATCCAGATCGCAGAATACCTTGTAGCGAACAAGTTAGTATAATATTACTTTTGGAACATATTGACCGTTTTATTTTGGCAAAACATAAATTTTGTTAAAATAAAACGGTTTTCTTTTTTTGGTTTTCTATATTTGCAGGGAATGAAAAAGAAACTGGCCATACTGAACCTTTCTTTAATGATTGCTGTATTGTTCGCAATACTGTTCCAATCGATACATTCCTTTGAGCATTTGGTTGACGAATTCAGTCACGAACACTGCCACCACAAATACGACCATACCAAAACAGAATTCACACACGGGCATCATGATTTCGATCATTGTTTTACCTGCGAATTCTCTTTCAGTAATTATATCCCTACTGAATTTTTCTCTTTTTCCTTTAAAAACACTTTTAAAGCTATTGCCTATAGCTTTGCCAAAACAGAAAAACCTGTTGTTTTTTCAGGAAGCCTTTTTGCACTTCGTGCACCTCCCGGTACATTATAATCACATCGTTTATTAAAAAAACTGTCATGATCATTTCTCGTGATTTTGACCTATTGTGTATTATTTTGAACTGGAAAAATGCGAACACAACCTTTCCTTGTTCTCTGTTTTTTAGTTGTTTGCCACTTTGGTTTTTCGCAGAACAAACTGTCCGGAAAAGTTACCAATGAAAAGCAGCAACCGTTAAACGGGGCACATATTCACGCAGGCGATAAAAGTGCTGCCTCTAATCCTATGGGAGAATATGAAATCAGGAATTTACCGGACGGTAATCAGAAGATTTTCATTTCCTATGTGGGCTACAAAACACTGGATACCCTTGTCAGCATCAATGACAATGTGGTACTGAACGTTATGCTCAAACCCGACATTACCGCTTTAAAAGAAGTGGTCATCAGGGAAAAAGGCAATGCGCCCAAAACAACCGCTTCCGAGCAGAAAATAAAGAGTGAAACCATCGAACGGTACAGCAACCAGACCTTAGGGGACGCCTTAAAAGAAGTTGCCGGGGTTTCCATTCTTAAAACCGGAAGCACTATTGTTAAACCGGTAATCAACGGGCTGCACAGCAGCCGCGTACCGATCATCAACAACAATGTCCGCCTGGAAGACCAGCAGTGGGGCGCAGAACATGCCCCGAATATGGACATTAATAGTGCCGGGAAAATTACCGTTATTAAAGGAGCCTCAAGCCTGCAATATGGTGGTGATGCCGTGGGCGGAATTGTTATTATCGAACCTTTATCGGTAAAAAAAGATACTTTATTTGGTAAAACAATTGTGAATATGGTTTCCAATGGCCGCGGCGGGAGTATCACTTCCAGCCTGCACAAAGGAAACAGCAAAGGTTGGGCATGGAACGTTTTAGGTACTTTTAAATATTTGGGCGACAGAGAAGCGCCCGATTATGTACTGTCCAATACCGGAAACCGGGAATCCAATTTTTCAGGCGACCTGAAATATATCGGGGACGATTATTCTATTACCGGTTTTTATAGTTTCTATAAAGCCCAGATTGGTATTTTAAGAGCTTCCCATATAGGAAATAGTACTGATTTGGTTAATAGTATCAACAATCAGGCTCCTGCATATATTGCGGATTTCACCTATACGCTCAATGCGCCCAGACAGGAAGTGGAACACCACCTGGCTAAAATTAATTTCCATAAAAAACTGGATCCCAACAGCCAGCTGGAGGTACAATATGCCTATCAGTTTAACAACCGTCTGGAATATGACCTGCGTCGTGGCGACAATGCTAACAAGGCAGCGCTCGACCTGGATTTAACAACGCATGCGCTGCAGGCAGACTGGAAACGGGAAACAGACAACTGGGAAACAAAGATTGGCGTAAATGCCGCCTATCAGACAAATTATGCCAGTCCTGCAACCGGAATCCGTCCCTTAATTCCAAATTATGACAAATATGATGCGGGTGCTTATGCTGTCGTATCCCATTCCTTTTCGGATGATTTCACGTTAGAAGGCGGACTTCGCTATGATTATTCACGGGTGGAAGCAACCAAATTTTACCTGAAATCCCGCTGGGAAGAACGCGGTTATAACAACGATTTCCAAAATATTATTGTGGGTGAAGAGGGTAACCAATGGTTGACAAAACCGACCTTTTCTTTCCATAATGTATCCGGAAGTATCGGAGCCCGAAAAGAATTCGGCGATCACTGGAGCTGGTTAAACAACATTAGCCTGGCGACCCGGAATCCAAATCCTTCGGAGTTTTTCAGCGACGGGCTGCACCATTCCACCGGTATGATCGAGTTGGGAGATTTGCGCCTGAAAAAAGAAAAAGCGCTTAAATTTTCATCCGCTTTATCCCGTAAAGGAGAAACCTTCTCTTTTGAGATCAATCCATACCTGAATAGCATTTCCGATTTTATGTACCTGACTCCTATCGGTCAGGAAACAACGATTCGCGGTGCTTTCCTGGTTTGGGAATACCGCCAGACAAATGCCCGCCTGCTGGGTATTGATGTTCATTCCAACTGGAAAATCAATTCGAATTTCGAACACGATTTTGCACTGGCTTACGTAAACGGAAGGGATCTTACAAACAGCAAGGCATTAATAGACATGCCGCCGTTAAACATTAGCAATGCCCTGCGCTTTACGAAAAAAGAGTGGAACCGTTTACAACTGGAATTAAAGAGCGAGCTGGTTTTCCGTCAGAACCAGTATCCGGATAATAACTTTATCACCAATACCATTGCAAACAATCAATTTGTTCCCACGCTGGTCGACATCAGTACGCCGCCAAAAGCGTATCATTTGCTGCATTTCAATTCCGAAATGAAATTAAAAGCCTTTAAAGGGATCCAGACCACCGTCGGATTATCCGTTCAGAATATTTTCAACACAAACTATAGAGACTACCTGAACCGTCAGCGCTTTTTTGCCGACGAACTGGGTAGAAATTTTCAACTACAATTAAAATTCAATTATTAAAAAAACATTTACCATGAAAAATTTCAAAATAGCCGCTTTAGCCATAATCGCCATCATTTCTTTCGCTTCCTGTTCCAAAGACGACAATGCAACGCCACAGGCCGTTAACGAAGAAGAAGTGATTACGACCGTAACGGCAACGTTTACCGGTGGCGGACAGGTGATTACATTAGTGTCCCGCGATCTGGACGGAGACGGTCCTAATGCACCGGTAGTAACGGTTTCGGGTAATTTCCAGGCCAATACTACCTATAACGGTACGCTTACTTTTATGAACGAAGCTGCTTCTCCGGCTGAAGATATCACTCCGGAAATCATCGAAGAAGGTGTGGATCACCAGATTTTCTATAGAAAAACCGGTAATTTAAATGCTTTCGAATATGCCGCTACTGCTGATAATTTTGACAGCAACGGAAAACCAATCGGATTAAAATCGGTATTTACCACAACAAATGCTGCTTCCGGAACGGTTACCATTACCTTAAGACATTTACCAAATAAAAACGGTGCCGGGGTTTCTGGCGGTGACATTACCAATGCTGCCGGTGGAACGGATGCTGAAGTTACTTTCCCGGTAACGGTGCAATAATTTCAAAAAAAGTTATAAAACATCCAAAAAAGTGCTGCCTTAAAAACAGCACTTTTTGATTTTAACGAAACGATAACAATTGTTTCCTTATTTTTGTTAAAAAAACTGATGAAAAAAACAATAACAGCCATAGTTGTGGTTTGCAGTTTATCTATGAATGCACAAACGTCCAAAAGTACGGGTAAGCTAAAATACCCGGAAACCAAAAAAGTTGAAACCGTTGATACGTATTTCGGCACTAAAGTAAATGATCCTTACAGATGGCTTGAAGATGACCGCGCTGCCGAAACCGAAGCATGGGTTAAAGCTGAAAATAAGGTTACCTACAATTATTTAGAGCAGATTCCTTTTCGTAATGCTTTAAAAGCGAGAATGGAAAAATTGTGGAACTACGAAAAAATAGGTGCTCCTTTTAAAGAAGGAAATTACACTTACTACTATAAAAATAACGGTTTGCAAAACCAGTCGGTATTGTACCGCAAAGATGCTGCCGGTAAAGAAGAAATATTTCTGGATCCGAACACCTTTTCAAAAGACGGAACGACTTCTTTAGGCGGTCTTGATTTTTCTAAAGACGGCTCAAAAGTGGCCTATGCGATTTCTGAAGGCGGAAGCGACTGGAGAAAGGTGATCATCATGGATGCCCTTACCAAAAAAATAATTGAAGATACTTTGGTTGATGTAAAATTCAGCGGTGTATCCTGGAGAGGAAATGAAGGTTTCTACTATTCCAGTTACGACAAACCGGCCGGAAGTGAACTATCGGCTAAAACAGACCAGCACAAGCTGTATTTCCATAAATTGGGAACTTCTCAAAAAGAAGATAAAGTGATCTTCGGACTGGATCAGAAAAGAAGATATGTAGGTGGTGCCGTTACCGAAGATGATAAATATTTAGTAATTACCGCTTCAACATCTACATCCGGAAACGAATTATACATTAAAGACCTTTCAAATCCGAACAGTCCTATCGTTACTATAGTAGACAACTTTAACAGCGACAACTACATCATTGAAAACGAAGGAACAAAACTATTCATCGTTACCAATTTAAACGCGCCAAACAGACGTATTGTAACGGTTGACATTAACAATCCGAAACCGGAAAACTGGAAAAACTTTATTGCCGAAACAGAAAATGTACTTTCTCCGTCTACTGGTAGCGGTTATTTCTTTGCCAATTATATGAAAGATGCTGTTTCTATTGTAAAACAATACGACTACAGCGGAAAATTAGTTCGTGAAGTACAATTACCGGGCGTAGGTAGTGCCGGAGGTTTCGGAGGCAAAAAAGATGCGAAAACATTATACTATTCTTTCACCAATTATATCACACCGGGAACTACGTATGCTTTCGATCCGAACACCGGAAAATCGACGGTATACCAAAAACCAAAAGTAGATTTTAACAGTGAGGACTATGTTTCCAAACAAGTATTCTATACCTCAAAAGACGGTACTAAAATCCCGATGATTATCACCCATAAAAAAGGATTAAAACTGGATGGTAAGAACCCGACGATCCTTTACGGATATGGCGGATTCAACGTGAGCTTAACCCCAAGTTTCAGCATTGCCAATGCGGTATGGCTGGAAAATGGCGGTGTTTATGCTGTACCAAACTTACGCGGTGGTGGTGAATATGGTAAAAAATGGCATGATGCCGGTACGAAATTGCAAAAGCAAAATGTATTTGACGATTTTATCGCTGCGGGTGAATACCTGATCGCTCAAAAATATACGTCTAAAGATTTCTTAGCGATCCGCGGAGGATCTAATGGCGGATTATTGGTAGGAGCAACCATGACCCAGCGTCCGGACCTTATAAAAGTCGCTTTACCGGCTGTGGGTGTAATGGACATGCTGCGTTATCATACGTTTACATCCGGAGCAGGATGGGCTTACGATTACGGAACGGCGGAAGACAACAAAGAAATGTTCAATTACCTGAAAGGATATTCTCCGGTTCACAATGTAAAAGCTGGCGTACAATATCCGGCAACTATGGTTACTACTGGCGATCATGACGACCGTGTTGTTCCGGCACACAGCTTTAAATTTGCTGCAGAATTACAGGAGAAACAAACCGGAACAAATCCGGTATTGATCCGTATCGACATTAACGCCGGTCACGGTGCCGGAAAATCGGTAGCGGCTACTATCCAGGAAAATGTAGACATCCAGGCTTTCACCCTTTTCAACATGGGCATCACAAAATTGCCAAACCTGAAAAAGTAATAAGCGGATTCCATAAAAATAAAAACGCACTTCAATTGAAGTGCGTTTTTCATTATATAACCAAATAAATAGAAAAAATGACCGTATTAAAAACGGTTATCACCGTCAAGCAGGTTCCCTAATCCGCCCAAAAGGCTTCCTTCTTCCCGGCTCTTTCCTCCGGCTCTCGGGGCAGAAGCAATAATTCTGTCGGCCAGACGGCTAAACGGTAACGATTGTACATACACAATCCCCGGTCCGCGAAGTGTCGCAAAAAACAATCCTTCCCCTCCAAAAATGGAGTTCTTTATCCCTCCGATAAATTCAATATCATAATCGATATCTTTGGTAAAACCAACGATACATCCGGTATCTACTTTTAGTATTTCACCGGCCTGCAATTCTTTTCGTGCCAGTGTTCCCCCGGAATGTACAAATGCCATTCCGTCTCCTTCCAGTTTTTGCATGATAAAACCTTCACCTCCGAAAAGTCCGGTTCCTAATTTTCTTGAAAAGTCAATCCCGATGGCAACACCTTTGGCCGCACAAAGGAAAGAATCTTTCTGGCAGATGAATTTCCCGCCGTATTTCATTAAATCGATGGCTACGATTTTTCCCGGATATGGAGAGGCAAAACAAATCTTGCTTTTTCCGTTATTCTGATTCGTATAAGCCGTCATAAACAAACTTTCGCCTGTCAGCACCCTTTTTCCCGCTGATAATAGTTTCCCGAAAATGCCCGACTGCTGCTGTACGGAACCGTCGCCGAAGATCGTTTCCATTTTAATACCGTTGTCCATCATCATAAAACTGCCCGCCTCAGCTACTACAACTTCCTGCGGATCAAGTTCTATTTCTACATATTGCATTTCTTCACCAAAAATTTGGTAATCGATTTCATGTGCCTGCATAATTGTTTCGTTTTTTGATTTTATAATTAGACGATCACTTCAAAAAAATGTTACAATCAAACATAGCAACATTTTTCTTTACAATTCCCTAACAATTTTAATACCAGTCAATTACTACGTGCTTTTACCTAAAAACAACAAACCGTATTTTTACGCTGAAACGGGATTTGAAAACAACTGAAATTTGTTATCCTAATCTCAAATCAATAACATTATGAAAACTGAAACAGGTTTATTTATCGTATCGTACCGTATCGCATCTCCTAACCTTGGAGCTCCTACATTTGACGTACATTTAGCAGTAAACACTCCGGGAAAATCCGTTACCGGAAAAGGTGTTGTTCGCAATCCTACGGTTAATCCTCCGTTAAACGTATTCACAGAATTACGCGGCGATTTTACTTATATGACTGTAATGCCTAAAGAAACACATATTTTAGTTGTTGCAGAAGGATATCCTCATTTCAATTTCCCTCCACATGCAGGAATTGGTCCGGTTATTTTACCAAACACCAAATTAAGAATGGTATTGGAAGCTGACTGGCAATCCGGTACTGCAAACTACGCTTATGCAGACGACAAAGGAAACTGGCATGAAGTAAATGACGCAGCTGTAACGATTATCAAAGTAAACGAATTTGCTGCGAGCAACTAAGAAACAACGCTGTAATAATTGTAAAAAGCGGATGTTACTCTGGTAGCATCCGCTTTTTTATATTTAGCCGGTATAATGCTAATATTCCAGTTTGCCGATATGGCGCATTACCCTTACGATCCTGTCTTTTCTTTTGTTAATATAGGAAGAAGAATTAGAGGCTTTAAATTTTCGGGGATTCGGAAGAATCGCGGCAATTCCCGCGGCCTCATATTTAGAGAGGTTTTTAGCATCTTTTCCGTACCAGAATTCCGATGCTGCCTGAGCGCCATAAACTCCGTTACCCATTTCGATACTGTTCAGATACACCTCCATAATGCGTTCTTTACCCCAGATAAGTTCTATCAATACGGTAAAATAAGCTTCCAGTCCTTTTCGCAGGTAACTTCTTCCCTGCCAGAGGAAAACATTTTTTGCCGTTTGCTGCGAAATTGTGCTGCCTCCTTTTAATTTACGTCCTTTCTGATTGCTGTCGAATGCTTTTTGCATCGCCTTAAAATCAAAACCGCTATGTATTAAAAAATTACCGTCTTCACTTGCAATAACTGCTTTTTGTAAATTTTCAGAAATATCTTCCAGCGGAACCCAGTCGTGGCTGTGCTCCACTTTGGCATCGGATTCTTTGTTCTCTATTGCCCGGATAACCATTAAAGGTGTAAAAGGAACCGGAACGAACTTAAAGAGTACTACAAAAAATAAGGATAAAGCGAAGAACCATAGAAACGCTTTGATACAAAAACGGACTACTTTATTCATAAAACTTCTTTTTTCTCCTTTTGGCTTTGTGCTGGTATTTGTTTTTGATGCTTTTTTTACTGCCATTATTCTATTAAAACAATTATTAGTTTTTTATAACCTTAATTAGTTTTCTTTTTTCATTTGAAGTAATTCTAACAAAATAAACTCCACTTGAATAGTCTGATAAATCTAATTTAACTTCTGTCATATCAAATTTAGAAGCATATAAGACCTGCCCGCTAATATTTACAATTTCAATGCCGGTTAGCACTTCATTATTTTGAATCGTCAGGATATTGTTTGTCGGATTTGGAAAAACTTTCAAATCCTTAAAAGCGAATTTTTCATCAGAAAGTGTGTATGGTGAAAAAGTCAGATTATCTAACAAAGC
Source organism: Flavobacterium sp. UBA4197 (assembly GCF_002379575.1). Taxonomy (NCBI): domain Bacteria; kingdom Pseudomonadati; phylum Bacteroidota; class Flavobacteriia; order Flavobacteriales; family Flavobacteriaceae; genus Flavobacterium; species Flavobacterium sp. UBA4197. Next base: position 38,744 of record NZ_DFUB01000006.1, on the reverse strand, counting down.
ATTATCTCCCGTTCCTGCATTTGATTTTCCTATGTGTTGAAGAGAAATTTTAATATCTGTACCCAAATATGGTGATAAATCAAATTCAAATGTTTCGAAATTATCCTGATTTGCAGTAACCGGTTTAAGAACATTACCTAATACATTACCATTAACAACCACTCTGAACATCGATTCATTATTATTATCAATATAGGTTTGCTTTAAATCAAATCGCATATATAATGACGTCATGGCATTAGGAATAATTTTCATATTAACCTTTGTAATATTGCTCCCGTTATTTTCCCACACATTCTGTCCGGTTTTCCATACAGCCGGATTACTACTTCCTCTCATCACTAAAAGTTTGTTTGAAGAATTTTCAGGATCGGGCGAATTTAATATTTTAGCATATTCTGTACTTTCTAAAATTACCTTATCGTTAGCTCCATACTGGAAATCAAAAAATTCATTATTTGTTACTATTGTATTGGTATATCCCTCATCTAACCTGAATTGGTCCATCACGCAATTTATACTATTAGAACTCATACCGAATTTGAATTTAAAACTATAGTCACCTGAAACAATAGGAGTAAATACGAATTTATTGTCTCCATATGCATACTCATACATTAATGCTGATTTTTCCAGTTCAGTTTCCATTGCTTCATTGGTATTTCCTCTACCAACACTTGAATATAAAAAATGATTCCCATATTGATAGCTAACCCTTGTTTTCATACTAAATGTGTATGTAGTACCTGCAGTTAATCTAAAAAGTGGCGTGAAAAAATACTGAGAGATGGTTCCGTTATTAAACCAGATATAGGATGTATCACCATAACCGGTTAATAAATAATCAAAGCTGTAACCTCCTGAACCAGGTGTGAGTTGTTGCGGAACATTCATGGATACAAATTCAGGATTTATCGTTTTAAAACAATTCGGTAAGATATTATTGCCATAAGAAGGCATTGAATTAAAATTCTCTCCCCATGGCAGACTAATCACTTCTTCGCATGTTGTTCTAAATTTTTTAGGTCCCACAATAATACTTTCTCCTGTTAATCCGCATATTGTTTTCACATAGTAATCATATCCGGTATTAGGAATTAGCCCAGAAATAAGTATCTCGCTTCCGGAATTGGAAACTATTGTTCCGGTTCCCATAGCAAAGCCTGTTGGTCCAAATTCGATCTGTGAATTCTGAACATAATCGTAAACAATCAATGCAGAATCACTATTTACGTTTTTTGCTAAAATATTAGTAGGCTCTAAACAGAGAGGAATTACATCATAATAGATATCATCGATAAATATATAAGTATAAGTATCATTTCCTCCGTGTAAAAATGCAATATGCTTATTTGTTCCGGAATAATTAGAAAAATCAATATTAAATTCTTTTCCAACAAGCGGAATATCATTCAAACTTATAGTTGTATAAGGCTCAAAAGTTGTATAATCCAATGGATTTTCAATAGTCCCTACAATTAGATTTGTTTCTCCGCCATCTCTTTTAGCCCAAAATTTAACACGCTTATCATTACCAAAATCAGCTAAATAAGGAGATGACAGCATTCCGGGTTTATGATGTATTCCGGAGGCTGCATTATTGCCATAATAACTCAATTGGGCTGCATTAGGATTACTATTAATAGTTTCAAATGGAACATATTTTAGTAGTCCGGCAACATTAGCATTTGAAGGAGTCCAACAAAAATTTTGAATACCAGACGGCGTATTATTCTCTGAAGCATTATACTGATCAAAATTTTCGGAAAAAGGCGTTGAAACCGCACAGGAATTTCTGAAAGCATATTTTTCACTCCAGTCACCATAAATACCATTTCCGCAATTATTTCTAACTCTAAACTCATATTTAGCGAATGGTATCAATCCTTCCAGTTGATAAGGATTTGAATTTACAGAAATAACCGTTCCGGAACCAGGAGTGAATCCCATTGAACCATATTCAATCTCCCAGGAATCTATATTAGCTGTTTGATTAGTAGTCCACTCCATCTTTACACTGTTATTACCCGACTGATATGCTCTTAAGCCTGTTGGCGTAGCACATTCAACCGAATAATACCTGAAATCGTCCAAATATATTATATAATCTCCGTTTGTTGATTTTTGCCTGATTCCAATATATTTATCTTGTCCGCTATACCCTGAAAAATCAACGGTATATTCCTTCCATTGATTTTCAACAAATGTGCCTGAAATATCGCGAAAAGGCGTAAATGTTGTATAATCATTCGGATCTGATAACGTTCCTATTGTTAATCCTTTAAATAAGGCATAACTATTTTGTTTGCAATACATCCAAAAGGATATTTTTTTGAAGTTATCAAAATCAATTAGTCTTGGTGTTACCAGAATATTTTTCGCACTGACATTTGGATCAGGTGCATTTATTTGATTTCTATGCATAATGGCCTTAACTCCGGAATGTGTACTTATGGGTTGCCCCGGAACATTCTGAGCTACTTTTATAAATATGTTTTCATTCCAGTATCTATTCGTAAATTGTGGTGTCAATCTCCTCCAGCAAGAATTGTTTACTTCAAAATCATCATTCTCAAAATCAATACTGTATCCTGAAACAATTCCTTCACATCTTGTTTTAAAATAACCTCTATCTGACCAACTACTAAAGTTTGCACCACATTTAGTTCTCACATAAAAATCATATTCTGTATTCCCTGACAATTGATTGATCTGAAACGGATTTGAGTTCACCGTTATCAATGTACCCGTCCCTGACAGGAATCCGGTCGGCCCGTACTCAATCTGCCATTCATGAACCGGATTATCATAATCATCCCATTTTACTATGGCAGAATTATAATCGGTCATAGTAACATTTAAATTTGTAGGCTCCTTACAGTCAGGAATATTCCCGTATACAAAATCGTCGATAAAAAAATTACCTCCTGAATTAAGATAGTCCATTGGATCGATACCTACTTTCAAAGCGATATAATGATGATTCAATTCATTGTTATAATTATCAAGATATACTATATGCTTTTTCCAATACCTGTTCTTATGCTGCCCTCCTATTTCATTCATTTCACCTGGCGCAATGGTTTTAAGAGGAGTAAAAGTTGTCTCTTCATTTGGATTGGACATGGTTCCAATGATAATAGGATGAGAATTATAATTATTAAATCCGTTCGATATTAAATAGAACGCTATTTTTTTATTATCATCTAAATCCTGTATGTAAGGTGTAATAAGGTAAGCTTTTTGATCTGCTGTTGACCCACCAATATTAATATTTATTAGTTTACTGCCTGTTCTGGGCAGAACAGAAAGATATAAATTTGTCGAAATCTGACTAATACTGCCGCTCCCTTGTGTTAAACCTGTCCAACATGGATCTAAATATTCCGTTTCCAAAAAAGAAGTTGAATATCCTTCTGTCAAAGGAGTACATATCGTTGTAAAAGGAATTACAGATGACCAGTTTGAATATAGACCTCCTCCGCAATTAGCTCTGATTTTCACTTCGTAATTCGTATTTCCGGATAAATTTTCAAGAACAACCGGATAATTAGTCGTTGTGAAAACATTTGTGATCCCATTTTTTAAATTCTTTAAACTTACTTCCCGGGCATCTTGTCCTGAAGCTGTAAAATTTAATTGAGCTGTATGCTGTGAAATATCAGAAACATTGACATTTGTAAGATCGAAACAATTAACAGACTGTTCATAACTAAAATCATCAAAATAAACCGTTCCGTTATTCCCTGAACTTTTAACAGCAATATACTGGTCTTCAGAATTATAATTATTCATAAATACAGTCTCCTTCACAAAAGCACTTCCATTATTATAAGTAACTGTTTTTAAAGGATGAAATGTCGATGGATCATACGGATTGGTTATTGTCCCATAAATAACTTTTGAACTATTCGATGTAGCCACGTAAAATGAAAACTTCTTATCAGTAGCCAAATCTGTGATTTTCGGAGACACCAACATTAACCCACGATCTCCACTCCATGAATAAAATAATGATTTTCCGGCTGTACCATTATATAAAAAATTTGTTTCTAAGATATTACTACCATTAATCGACGTTGTATTTTCTAATCTGTATCCTCTCCATCCTTCACTAATAGCCGAAGAATTAAAATCATAGCTATATCCGGTAGATTTACTTATCAAATCATATTCTTCGTTTACCGTAACGGGTTCCGACCATTCACTCCACCAATAAGCCATCAGGCTCTTTACAGAAAAATCCATTTTTACAAATGGATTTAACCTTAATGTATAGGAATTACTATTTATATTTGAATTAATCTGAGTATAGACAGAGTCTGACGTTGGTTTATATTTTAATTGCCAAAAATTATATACGTTAGTTACCTTATAATTCCCTGAAATATCCAATACTGCATTATGCTGAGATTGCATATTAGTTTGAGAAAAAAGAAATAAAAATGCAAATAAGGCTTTGCTGACCAAGTATTTTTTCACCATGTTTTTATATTAAATCTGCTAATTCCTTACCAATTAAACTGCCGATAGCGACACCCATTCCGCCCAGACGAACCCCGCAATATACGTTTTGTGACAATTGCTGTACTATTGGGTTTTTATGGGAACCCATTCCCATAATACCACTCCAGCGATGTTCGATACAGACTTCCTGACCGGGCAAAATTACATTTTTTAACAATGTTTCCAATCGGTTTTGAATTAATTCTGTTTCCCCGAATTGCGTGGTAGTCTCTCCTTCAAAGTCCAGATTTCGTCCGCCGCCAAAAAGAATCCTGTCGCCGATATTCCGGAAATAATAATAACCGCTGTCTATATGAAAAGTTCCCCGGATATCTAAATTCGGGATGGGCGCTGTGATCAGTACCTGTGCCCTTGCCGGACGAACGGCACCGTTAGTGAGCGTTCCGGCAAATCCGTTGGTCGCAAACAGCAATTTCTTTGTGGTAAAAACAAAGTCATTCGTGTTCACTTCAACCCCGTTTCCGTTATCATGATAACCGGAAACCGTCTGGTAATTTAAAATAAGTATATTGTTTACAACGGCTTCTTTCAGCAGTGCCTGCATCATGTTACCGGTATCGATCTGCCCTTCAAAAGGGTTAAAGATCAGGTATTCCTGAATGCCTTTAAAATCAAAACGGTCTACTTCTTTTGAAAAAACATCCGCACGAAAGAGCGGTTTTAATACCTCATTTATAAAAGGCAGTTTTTGCAGGCATTCTGTATACGAAGCTTCATCATCTTGTAAAAAGAGTTCATAACCGCCATAAGGCTTAAAGTCAATCACGGAATCACCCAGCCGTTTGCGGAGCATTTGCAGCCCTTGCCAGCGTTTTTGGATGAGTCCGATAACCTCTTCTTCGGTATGATTTTTTAAATCCTCAATAATTTCCGAAAGACTGCCAAAACAGGCAAAGCCGGCATTTTTAGTGCTGGCTCCCTGCGGAAGCGGCCCTTTTTCGAGTATGATGATCTTGCTATCGGGAAATTTTTCACGAAGCCGTAAGGCGGTATGAAGGCCAACGATTCCGCTTCCTACCACGGTATAATCCACATTGGAAAACCAGTTCTTTACTTCCCAATAACTAAGGTTAAGCATTAGCTTCTTTTCTCTTTTATTTTGTTTTTAAAGTAATTGATCGCCAAAGGTGACGTCGATACCACAATAATGATGATGATGATGTATTCAATATTCGCTTTCAGATCCAGGTTGTGATTGTCCAGCAAATAACGATACAGGTAATGTCCTGAGAAGATCAGTACAAACGACCATAACACCGAGCTTACGATGTTATAGAACATAAATTTCTTTTTCTCCATTCTCACAATCCCGGCTACAATAGGAGCAAATGTTCTCAGGATTGGTAAAAAACGGGCAAATATGATTGCTCTTCCTCCGTGTTTTTCAAAAAACAAACGGGATTGAATCAGGTATTTTTTCTTAAACCAAAAGTTATCTTCTTTAGAGTACAGGAAGTGGCCGCTTTTTGCACCAAACCAATACCCGAATATATTTCCGATAATTCCGGATATCGCTACCAAAGTAGAAAGCAAAGCCACATTGGCAAAATCGCCTTTAATATCAAAAAGCTCTTTCATTAATACTTCGCTGTAAATTCCGGAAAGGAATAACAGGCTGTCACCCGGCAAAAAGAATCCGGCAAATAAACCGGTTTCTGCAAAAACGATAAACAATACTACATAAATACCAATGTGATGCCCTCCTATTTCTAAGTTAATATAAAATTCAGGGTTCAACAATTGTGTCCACTTAAAGCCTTCCATAATTTTTTTGTGTCTTTTTTATAATATTCGTTTTCGTTTTATTCGCTTGTTTCCCATTTATCTACTGCTGTAGTAGCCAAGGCATTACCCAATACGTTTGTCATACTTCTTGCCATATCGCAGAAATGGTCAATTGGCAGGATCAATGCAATACCTTCCGGCGGGATTCCGAACATCGCACAGGTGGCAACTACCACAATCAGGGATGCTCTGGGTACTCCGGCAACGCCTTTACTGGTTAACATCAATACCAGAAGCATGGTCAATTGTTTTTCTATTGGCATATCAATACCATAAACCTGGGCAATAAAAATACTGGCAAAGGTCATATACATCATACTACCGTCAAGATTAAACGAATATCCCAATGGTAAGGTAAAAGACACGATTCTGCTCTGACAGCCAAAACGCTCCAGCTCTTCAACCAGTTTCGGGAAAACCGCTTCACTGCTTGTCGTAGAAAAGGCAATCAGCAACGGACTCTTAATGCGTCGCAGTAATTCCCAAAGACGTTTTCCTAAAATAATATAGCCAACGGTTAGCAATACTACCCACAGTAAAGCTATTCCTATTGCAAAATCCAGTAAATATTTGGCATAAAGCCCGAAGATCTCGAATCCGTAACTGGCTACTGCCGCCGCCACTGCTCCAAAAACTCCCAAAGGCGCTACCCACATAATATAGGTAACCATTTTTAAAATAACATGCGAAATAACATCCAGTGATTTGATCATCGGTTTCGCCACACGGCCCAATGATGCCAGCGCAATTCCGAACAGGATCGAGAAAATTACAATCTGTAAAATCTCATTGGTTGCCATCGCTTCAAAAATACTTTTCGGAACCACGTGTTTCACAAACTCTTCCAATGAAAAAGACTGTGTTTTTTCCAATAACTCTCCCGCCGATGAAGTGTCTTCCATTTGAATGGATGTTCCTTTCCCGGGTTTAAGCCAGTTTACCAGGATCATCCCCAACAGTAACGACATCAGGGAAGCCGAAATAAACCATCCCATTGCCTTTGCACCTACACGGCCTACCATTTTCATATCGCCCATTTTGGCAATCCCCACCACAAGTGTGGAAAATACTAACGGTGCGATAATCATCTGAACCAGACGGATAAAAATCGTTCCCAGTAATTTTATCTTCTCAGAAAACGAATCAATATTATCGATTGCGGTAACCGATTCGTTTTTTGACTTAAACGTTTTATCTAACTTTAAATTGTTGTTCTTTGCCAGAATTGCAGGAACAAAAGCGATCTTTTTTCCGGTCACCACCAAAGGCATCACCTCAGCATCCGGAGCAAGCGTTTTTTGGAATTCTTTATATTCAAGACTGTCTTTTACGACAAACACTTTTTGAGTATGTTTTACCCCATCATTTGTTAAAAAAACAAGTTCATCTTCACCTTGTTTTGCAGGGGTATACCGCAGCGTATTTCCTTTTCCGAAAGCGTTTACCAGAAACCCCAGAAGTATCCCTAATATTAATGATATGATAATCGCAATAAACAGTTTGTTGTTACTTTTCACGTGCCGATAATTTTAGTCCGTGAAAATAGTTATATTTTTCCAAACTTTCCGCCCCTGTTTTCATAAAAAGCGAATTTAACACCCTCTTTTGGCTTCTTTTTTTACAACTAATTTAAAAAAAAGCCCCCTATACCAATTTACCAAAACAAAAAGATAAGATTAAGATAAGGTTCACTTATGCGCTTTTTTATTTTAATTAAATTAAAATGTTAAAATACCTTTGTTATACCATGAATTAACCTAAAACACTACCAACTTATGAAGCGTAAATTACTTTCGTTTGCTTTATTAGCAATAACAAGTTTTTCCTTTGCCCAAAGCGGAAACTCTTTCTGGAAAGTGTCTTCAAAAAAAAGTAGCCAGACTACTTTTGAAAAAAGAGCACCACTTCCTACAAAAAACTTGTTTGATCTTGATGTCAGCGGACTAAAAACAGCCTTGTTAAAATCGCCGGACAGATCCTTAACCTATGCAAAATCAACGGTAATAATCGCCTTTCCAAATGCCGATGGTGAACTGGAGCGATTCCGCATGACCGAAGCCTCCGTTTTTGCACCGGAACTTGCCGCGCGTTATCCGGAAATAAAATCATATATTGGTCAGGGAGTCGACGATCCGTCTGCTATTATCCGCATCAGCGTTTCGCCACTTGGCATCCAGAGTATGCGAACAGCTGCCGATAAGCAAACGGTTTTTATAGAGCCTTTTTCTACCGATTTAAAAACATATTCCATTTACAAACGTTCCGACAAAGTAGCCGGATTTACAAAATTTGAATGTGAAGTGCTGGATCATGCCATGTCCAAAGTTGGCGGCTCCGGGGAAGCTTTACGTCCTAATGCAGACGACAGCACGTTGCGGACTTACCGTCTGGCCATGTCTGTAACCGGAGAATACACCACTTACCATGGCGGAACAAAAGCCCTGGCCTTAGCCGCTATTAACAACACCATGACCCGTGTGAACGGTGTTTTTGAAATGGATTTCGGCGTACGGATGGTTTTAATTGCCAATACCGATGCGGTAATCTACACCAGTGCAGGCAGCGATCCGTACGGAAGTACCGATGCCAATTACAACTCTGAATTACAATCCACCCTAACCAGTGTTATCGGAGCAGCCAACTATGATATCGGGCATTTAATGTCGGCTATAGGAAACAACGGTAATGCCGGCTGTATTGGCTGTGTTTGTAAATCCAATAAAGGAAGCGGGTTTACCACCAGTACCGTTCCGGTGGGTGACAATTTTGATATTGATTTCGTAGCCCACGAAATGGGACATCAGTTTGGTGCGAACCACACCTTTACATTCAGCAATGAAGGAACCGGTGTGCAAAACGAACCGGGTAGCGGAACCACCATCATGGGCTATGCCGGAATTACCGGAGCAACCGATGTACAGGCACACAGCGACCCGTTCTTCCATGCCGTAAGCATACAGCAGGTAACCAATTATATCAAAACAACAACCTGTCAGACCAATACCGCAACCGGAAATGCGGTTCCTACAGCCGATGCCGGAGCCGACTATACGATTCCGAAAGGAACTCCTTTTATGCTAACCGGAGCCGGAACCGATGCTAATGGCGATGCTTTGACCTACTGCTGGGAACAAATGAATTCCGGAACCTCAACCACAACATACCCGAGTGTAACCGCTACATCCGGACCAGCTTTTAAATCATTTATACCAACCACATCGGGCGTACGTTATTTCCCGCAGCTGTCTACCGTTAAAACCGGAGCCACCTCATGGAAATGGGAAGCAGTACCAAATGTTGCCCGAACAATGAACTTCCGTTTAACCGTTCGCGACAATCGCGCCGGCGGACCGGCAAACAACAGTGACGATATGGTCGTTACCGTTAATGCCACAGCCGGACCATTTACCGTAAGCGCACCCAATACAGCCGTATCCTGGGCAGCCGGTTCGACACAAACCGTAACCTGGAATGTAGCCGGAACAACCGCTAATGGTGTAAATGCTGCCAATGTGGACATCCTGTTATCAACAGACGGCGGTAATACCTATCCTATCACAATACTGGCAGGAACACCAAACGACGGTACACAAGCCATCACCGTACCGAATAATCCGGGAACACAAAACCGGATCATGGTAAAAGGCTCCAATCATATCTTCTTTGATATCTCCAATGTAAACTTTACCATTACCGGCGGTACCGGCGGCGATACTCAGGCTCCTACTGCGCCAACAAGCTTAGCCGCTTCCGGAACAACGCAAACCACAACCAATCTTTCCTGGACAGCTGCTACAGATAACGTAGCCGTAACCGGATATGATGTTTACAGAGGAACAACATTGTTAACAACGGTAACCACAACTACCTATACTGCTACCGGACTTACTGCGAATACGGCCTATACTTTTTCCGTAAAAGCAAAAGATGCAGCCGGGAATATCTCTGCAGAAAGCAACATCGTAAACGTAACCACCTTGCCGGCTACTGCTGCGTATTGTACCTCTAAAGGAAACAGCGTTGCCGACGAATATATCGGACGTGTGCAGTTAGGAACCATCAACAACGCTTCGACCGGAGGAACGGGTTATTCCGATTTCACCAGTATTTCCACAAACCTGTCAAAAGGAACGGCCTATACCATTACCGTAACACCAACATGGACCGGAACGGCCTATGCGGAAGGTTTCGCTGTATGGATTGACTATAATGGCGACAAGGACTTTGACGATGCCGGAGAATTGGTTTGGAGCAGAACCGCTTCGACTGCCACACCGGCAACCGGAACTTTCACAATACCGGCAACAGCAATTACCGGAGCAACCAGAATGCGTGTTTCAATGAAATACAACGGGGTTCCAACAGCATGTGAAGCCTTCTCATACGGAGAAGTGGAAGATTATACCGTGAACCTGCAAACCGGAGGAACCACACCGGTTACTTATTGTACTTCTAAAGGAAACAGTGTTTCCGACGAATATATCGGGCGTGTTCAGTTAGGAACCATCAACAACGCTTCGACCGGAGGAACAGGATATTCCGATTTCACCAGCATTTCCACAAATCTTGTAAAAAGTTCTTCCAACACCATTACGGTAACACCAACATGGACCGGTACCGCTTATTCCGAAGGATATGCCGTTTGGATCGACTATAACCAGGATGGTGATTTTGCCGACAGCGGAGAATTAGTATGGAGCAAAACCGCTTCTACTGCCACACCGGCAACCGGTTCATTCACCGTTCCGGCTACGGCTTTGAGCGGCGCGACCAGAATGCGTGTTTCGATGAAATACAATGCTGTTCCAACAGCCTGCGAAGCCTTCTCTTACGGAGAAGTGGAAGATTACACGGTGAATATCGTAAACGCGGCTAAAGAAGACGGCTTCGGAAGAGGCAATACCATAGCCGATATCCAGCTGTATCCGAATCCAACCAGCGATATTTTAAACATCACAGCCGTTTCAGAAAAAGCAACGTTCCGAATCTTCAACCTTTTAGGACAGGAAGTAATGAACGGAAGCATAAACAACAATATTGTTAATGTGAACACCATCACTTCCGGAAATTATATTCTGGAAATAAATGATAACAACACTGTTGTCAGCAAACGTTTTATCAAGCGATAAGTTTAAAACCGATTGATTCCTGAAAGCGACCTTAACTACATAAGGTCGCTTTTTTTACGGCACTACCTCCTTTCGGATAGCAATAAAATGTTTACTTTTAAGGTTTCTTTTTAAAAAAATAAATACCCAATGAAAAAACTCCTTATTTTAACCCTTGGTATGATGGGACTAACAGCCGCAGCACAAGAGACCTTAACACCGGATTTACTCTGGAAATTAGGCAGACTTTCCCCTATCGGGATTTCTAAAGACGGGAAGAATATTGTTTATAAAGTGGCAACTCCTTCTATTGAAGAGAACAAATCCAACGCTAAATACTACACCATTCCTGTTAATGGCGGTGTTGCAACAGAAGTTCCGGATGTAAAAGACCTGGTTGCCGACAAAAACCTGTCGCCGGATGGCAAATACATCCTGTCACACAAAGAAGTAAAAGTATCCCGGGTATTAGGAAAAGATTTTTATCCGGAACTAAAAAAATCGGAAGCTCAAATTTATAACGAACTGGATTACCGCCATTGGGATACCTGGAATGACGGAACACACAACCACGTTTTTTATGCTGAAAATGCCGATAAGGTAAAAGCGATCGACATCATGAAAGACGAACCGTATGATTCACCTCAAAAACCTTTCGGTGGTGATGAAGATTATATCTGGTCGCATGACGGTTCAAAAATCATTTATGTTTCCAAAAAACAATACGGAACCAACTATGCGATCAGCACCAATACTGATCTGTACGAATATGACATCAACACTAAAAAAACAAGAAACCTTACCGATGAAAACATGGGATACGATACGCATCCGATGCTTTCACCAAATGGTGACTTAACGTGGCTGCAAATGAAGCGCGACGGCTATGAGGCCGATAAAAATGACATTATCGTACGCTACAAAGAAAAAGACATCAATTTAACCGCAGCCTGGGACGGAACTGTGGACAGCTTTAAATGGAGTGCCGATGGTAAAAAGGTATATTTCATTGCCGCTGTTGACGGAACCAAACAACTTTTTGAAGTAAACTTCCCGGGACTGACTAAAATCGCTGTTCGCGTGACGCAAATTACAAATGGTGATTTCGACGTTAGCGAACTTATTGGTGTTTCCGGAAACAATGCTATTGTTACGAGAACCGACATGAATCATGCACCGGAAATTTATGCTTATGATTTAAAGAAAAAAACATGGAAACAGTTAACCACTGTTAACAACGATCTTTATGGCAAACTGACTTTAGGTAAAACCGAAAGACGGTATGTAACCACAACAGACGGTAAAAAAATGCTGGTATGGGTGATTTTACCGCCAAACTTCGACAAGACTAAAAAATACCCTACGTTATTATATTGTCAGGGCGGACCGCAATCGGCTTTAACACAAAGCTATTCTTTCCGTTGGAATTTCTCCCTGATGGCTTCACAGGGTTATATCATTGTAGCGCCTAACCGTCGCGGTATGCCGGGCCATGGAGTGCAGTGGAATGAACAGATCAGTAAAGACTGGGGCGGACAGGTAATGGACGATTATCTTTCGGCTATTGACGATATGGCAAAAGAGTCTTATGTAGACAAAACCCGTTTGGGAGCTGTTGGCGCGAGCTACGGAGGATATTCGGTATTCTACCTTGCCGGTATTCACAAAAACCGTTTTAAAACATTCATCTCACACTGTGGTGTGTACAACCTGGAGAGCATGTATGGCACCACCGAAGAAGTATTCTTCAACAACTGGGATCATGGCGGGCCTTACTGGCAGGAAAACAATGTAGTTGCACAAAAGGCTTACAATCAGTTTAACCCTATAAAACTGGTAAACAACTGGAATACTCCAATCATGATTATCCAGGGAGGAAAAGATTACCGTGTGCCGATCGGACAAGGACAGGAAGCCTTTCAGGCAGCACAGCTAAAAGGTATTAAGAGCCGTTTTATGTATTTCCCGGAAGAAAACCACTGGGTTACAAAACCTCAAAATGCTTTGGTATGGCAGCGTGAATTCTTTAAATGGTTAAAAGAAACATTATAAAATAAAAAATCCCTCAGGTAATTCCTGAGGGATTTCTTTTTAAGGTTGTATTCAACTATTTTTTAACCATCTTGAACGTCTCTTTACCGGCTCCGGTATTTGCCTGAACAACGTAGTTACCGCTGGCCAAACCGGAAATGTCGATTTGTCCTTCATTAGCATTCACTTTCGTTTCAAGTACTTTTTGACCTAAAAGGTTAAACACCGCTACGTCTGAAACCGTTTCATGACTGGAAAAATGCAATACATTTTCTGCCGGATTCGGATAATATTTAACGACTGCTGCTTTTTCGAATTCGCTGGTTGCAAGAACACCATTCACCACCAAAGCATCTACTGTAGTCGAATAACCATAATCGGTTTCTACCTCAACAGCGATCTGATATGTTGCAGAAGGATCCGGAAGTGCAATATCTCCCGAAGAAGTCCAGGCAGTAACATTAGAATGGAATTCTGCAATTTGTACCCAGGCAGAAGTAGCAGAAGTTCTGTAAAAGATTCGCAACCAGTTTTGATCCGGATTCCAATAAGGATTTCTGAAATGGAAACTTACCGTAGGGTTTGTCACACCGGATAAGTTCAATACCGGGCTCACTAATTTCGTCTTATCAAAAAGATGGGAAGTTCCCGGGTAATTGGCAAATTTCACGCCTTCATAAGCACTCACTCCTGTTCCGCCTGTAGAAGGCGAGGTAGCAAATGTCCATGACATATTATTCACTTCATAAATCTGAGTCCAGCTGCCGCGGGTTGGCGAACTGTCTTCAAATGTTTCCATCCAGGGAAAAGTGGAAATCTGGGCATTCGCCGCAACAGTAAAAACAAATAGTAAAACAGTCAGGCTGCACTGTTTTAAGAAAGGGGTAAAAAACAAATGCTGGGGATAGTTTTGCTTCATAATTAATGATTTTTAATTTATTAATATTATTTCAAATGTATTAAAATTTTTATAATACAACAGAAAAACAAACTTTTTCATAAACTATCAATAAAAAACAATTCACAAAAATCACAAAACTCTAAAGAATAGTCCCAAAACATTGTTTTTATAAAGAAAAAAGCCCCAAAGTGTTCCTTTGAGGCTTTTTTCTTTAACAGGCGATTTTAATCTTTAAGTATTTTAAATGTCTGGGATTGTCCGTTTTCGGTATAAAACGTAACGAGATACAACCCGGAAGAAAGATTGTCAAGTCCTATTGCCTGTTCTCCGGAAGTGATTGCACCGCCTTTTATTTTCTGTCCCAGCAACGAATATACTTCATATTGATGCCATGCCGGAGCATTTTCCCAATACAATTTATCTTTAACGGGATTCGGATAAAGATTCAGATCCGCAGCCGTAAATTCGCCGGTTCCCAGCGGACATCCCAACACGAGTTTCGGAAGCAGCTGGTTTGTAGTCGTTCCGTCGCCAAAACGGCCATTGCCGTTATAGCCCCATGCCCACAGGGAATTATCGTTTTTGATTGCAAATGAGCAAAAGCTACCGGCCGAAACACTTTTCCAGTCATTCTCCGTTCCAACCTGAGTAGGAACCGGTAAGTTAACGGAATTATTCCCGTTCTGGGTAGCAATTGTATTGCCCCATTGCCATAAGGTCCCGTCTGATTTTACAGCAACCGAATGAAATGTACCGTTGGCAATATCCAGCCAGGTATCTGTACCCAGCTGAAAAGGCGTATTTCTATTAGTAGTGGTTCCGTCACCCAATTGCCGCTGGTCGTTTTGTCCCCAAACCCACAAGGTTCCGTTTGTTTTCAATGCCAGCGTATGAGTTCCTCGTGCTGCCGAAATTCTTAACCAGTCATTATCGGTTCCTATCTGTGTGAGTACATACTGAGAGCCATTATTCCCGTTTCCAAGCTGACCGAACTGATTCCCGCCGCAGCCCCATAAAGTACCGTTATTTTTTATGACAAATGAACGGAAATAGGAGGCTGAAATTGCCTTCCAGTCATTTGCCGTTCCTATCTGGGTGGGTGCAAAAAGATTGGTGTTATTCTGGTAATTCCCCAATTCACCTGCTCCGTTATTGCCCCAGCCCCATAACGTACCGTCATTTTTCAGTGCTAATGTGTGCAGGTTTCCTCCGGATATCGTTTTCCAGTCTGTTGCCGTTCCCACCTGAACGGGAACCAGCCCTTCCGGAGCAGTACCCGCCCCTAATTGCCCTACTTCGTTATTACCCCAGGACCATAAAGTGCCGTCCTGTTTTAACCCGACAGTATGCATGCGTGCCGGTGCAATTTCTTTCCAGCCAACAGCCGATACAACCTGAATGGGTGCTAATCGTTCCTGTTTTGTCCCGTCACCCAATTGTCCGTACTGATTTCTCCCCCATGTCCATAACGTGCCATCCGGCCGAAAAGCAAAAGAATTTTCATCCGAAGAAAATATCGTTGTGACACATTGTGCATACCCGCTGACAGCAAAGGTTGCCGTTAATAATAAGAGTAGTTTTATTTTCAAAATCGATCGTTATTAAGGTTACACTTCGTATTTTTTAACAAAAAAGCTATGCAATTTATTACATATTATGCAATGTTTAAAAATAAAATCACTATTTTACACAACAAAAAAGAATTAATTCCTTTAAAATGACACAATATTCACATTTTTATATACATTTTTATTTTCAGCCCATACACTTATAACAATCAAATTTTAAATGAATGAAAAGAATACTACTCTGTAGCTGTTTGCTGTTAAACACCCTGGTTTTTTCACAAAATTACCAATGGCAATGGGCGAAAAGCGGCGGCGGAAATGCCAGAGGCCTCAACGAATCCCCGGATGCTTACTGGCAATCTTCGGAACAGATTTTCGACATCATTACCGATAGTGAAAACAATTACTATTACCTGGCAACTATTTCACAGGGCAATACCCATATTGCCGGTCAGCCTGTTACTACATACAACGGCGCAGTAGCCGGTAATGACATCGCAATATTCGCAACGAATTGTGAAGGGGAATATTTATGGAGCCGGATAATCGGCGGCAGTCAGCAGGACACTGCCTATAAACTGGCAGTAGACAACCATGGCGGAATTTATACAGCCGTTAATGTGCTGAACAGCGCCTATGAAGGCTCCAATTTATTCCCACCCCGTTTTAGCGACAACAACAGCCTGCCTTACACCCCGATTGACAACAGCCAGATCAGCGAGGCCTGGAAAACCAGTTTTCTATTAAAATACAATGCTGCTGACGGCAGCTTATTGTGGCGTAAAAATTTGCAGGGCGCCGTAAACAGCCAAAACCGCAATGCCAATGCCTACCAGGTAGCGATTGACAGCAACGGCATCCTACACCTGATGGTAGGCTATAGCAAAGGAACTCATTTAAATGGCGCCATTACCGTTCCCGATACCTTTAGCACTACCTACCAGTACTATATTGTAAAATTTGACGTGCAGGGAAATCTACAGGGAAGTCCTATAGTATTACCGGCAGCCGGGACTTTTCTGGATTACCATACCGATTTCAGGTACAATGAAAACCTGAACACCTATTATATAGCCGGTACCCGAAACAATGGCGGCGGTACTTTTCTGCCGCTGGCATACAATAACATCGCTATAGAAGGCCGATCGTATGTACTGGCTATAAATGCTGCAAACGGTTCCGAAAGATGGCGCAAAGAAATGAATACTACCGATACGCAATTTGACGACAGTCGTATTTATGACCTTAAAATAGATTCGAATAATGACATTTATATTGGCGGTAAATTCTTTAATACCGGTAATGCGCCCTTGCTTTTCGGCACGCATACACTCAGCAATAATCTTACCGGCAACATTCCTTTTATTTTAAAAATGAACAGCAACGGCGATGTACAATGGAGCAAAGTTCCGAGTGCCTATATTGATCCTTTAGTGGCAACGGGGCGGCACGCTGCCTATGAAGTCGCGCTGAATGGCAATGAAGTTGCTCTGGCTACTCATGGCCGGTCATCGGTTTGGGATGCTTTTTCTATTGACAGACCGCAGGGACACCGGACAGATCCGGTTTTGATCCGGTTCAGCAAACAAAACGGAAACGTCATCGGCCTGCACGATATTATGAGTATGCCGGGGTTTGACGACGCTATCACAGCGGTTACTGCCGATAATGACGGCAACTATGCCGTGGGCGGTTATTTCCGGTATAATCTTTTTTCCAACAATCCGAATAGTATCCCGACATTACTCAACACAGCCGGAACCGGTAGTTATACCGATTTCTTTTTTGCAAAACTGGCCGCAACCGAATGCGGCGTACCGCTGAGCAGTAAAGCGTTTGGAAAAACATCCGCAACATTGTATCCTAACCCATCGGCTGATGTGGTTTATATTGACAGCCCGGAAACAATACTCCGCTATGAACTTTACAATCTTTTAGGACAACGTTTATACAGCAATACGCTGGCGCAAAATGAGCAACGCATTTCTTTGCAAAATCTGGCTTCCGGCACTTATTTTGTAAAACTGCTAACCCGGCAGGGAGCAAGCATAATCGAAAAAATCATCAAAAAATAACGGCTTTCAGCCTGCCTATAGCCAATGCGGAGTACAGTACTCCGCATTGGCTTTCAAAATATTCCGTTTTTAAAAAGCTAAGCACACAGTACTTTCCGGAATAGTTAATTCAAAATTATTCCTATATTTATCGCGTTGATCATCCGGTATTACCGGATCACAGCAACGCTCCCCCAACCAACACAACCGCTCCCTTTTTCAATTCGTTTATCCACTGTTAAACGGACAGCATGGTTGTATATCATTATCAGCGCCCCTCGCAAATAACACAGGAAGGACACAAACCGTCTTTTCCTGATTTAAAAGCACTATAAACGAAGAACGTAAAAGCCGGAATATTAATATTTAATCTATACACCATGAAATCATCTTCCGAATCAGGCTTTGGAGCCCGGGCGGCTAATGCCGAAAAGTTAGTAACCGCCTTACAGTATTTTGACAACTATCAGCCACAAAAGCCCGGCCAGGGTTTTGCTGCATTCAGCGCGTTGCTGCTGATTGTAAAAGAAAAGAATCGTATGGTTGCCGAAAAAAGGCAAAACTATTCGCTGGCGGTCGAAAACCGAAAGCAGCTTTTTACAAGCGGCGAAAATGCCATCCGCAAACTACTTTCCCCTATCAGGGCTACCATCCGGGCCAGTTTTGGAAAAACGTCCAAACAGGCACATGATATTAACAGCATCATTGCAAAAATCAGGGGAACCAATAAAACCTACAATGTTGACAGGAGTAGTATTGAAAACAACATCAGCCTGTCTTACCGATCGTTTGGTTCACAGGCACAGTTCTTCTCTGATTTGATTGTCAATCTTGAAAATTTCGGAGCGGCTTATACGCCTTCCAACAGTAATTTGTCCATTACCTCCTTAAAAAACCTACTGGCTGAGGCTACCGAAGCGAATAACCTGCTGATGGCTGTTTATACCGAACTACGCCAGGCAAACAGGAACCGCATTACTGCCTATGCAGAACTGTCTGCCACCGCACAGGGCATCAAGGACAGTGTTAAAGCGCAATACGGAACCCAAAAGTCAGAATACCGGCTCATTAAAGGATTCAAAATATAGTTCTTAAAGCATTACAACTACCGGTAGTATCAGGAATACTACCGGTAGTTTGTTTTCCGGATATTTTTAAGGAAGCATCCCTGACCTAAAACATCACTTCTCTTTAACAAACCACTGCATTCCCTTAATCAATATTTACATGATTTAAAATTTATTATGCGTCATCATAAATTCCGGTTGCATAAAACAATCATTCCTTGCATTGCTAAAAAATTGTTGTGCATTGTTATCATTTTTTCTTGCACTACCTCAATAAATCATTACATTATCAAAAGCAACTTGTGCATCGCGTTATCACTTTATCGTTTTATCAGTTGTATTAAATGAAAGAAAATACTTTTCACAAAAGTGAACAAAAGCATAAATAACTGTTAAATTTTAGTTTCCCGTGTAACAAGATTATAATTTCGGACTCCAATTAGAGAAATCAAAAAAATTAAATTATGTACAATTTTTCAATTAAACCGGTTGTATTGGCTTCTGCCTTACTGATGGGTTTAAGTTCCGGATTCGCACAGGACAACTTAGTAAATGCTTTAAAGAATAACGCGAGTTCAAACAGTAAAGAATCGTTTAAATTTACAGACGTAATTAATCTTGAGAACACTTCTATCAAGAACCAGGGTTCATCCGGTACTTGCTGGAGTTATTCGGCTAACTCTTTTATCGAATCAGAAATGATCCGAATGGGAAAACAGCCGGTTGAATTATCCCAGATTTTCTCTGCGCGTAATGCGTATGTAGAAAAGGGAAAAATGTATGTTCGTATGCATGGTGCCGTTACTTTAGGTGATGGTGGTGCTTTTCACGATGTTATGAACATGTACCGAAAATATGGTGCTGTTCCGCAAAGTGTTTATACCGGGTTAAACTACGGAACTGACAAAAATAAATTCTCAGAAATGAGCGCTATCATGGAAGGCGTATTACAGGCGGTTGTAAAGAATCCTAACGGAGAATTAACACCAAACTGGGAAAAAGCATATACTTCTGTTGTAGATTCTTATTTAGGCCAGGTTCCGGCTTCTTTTGATTACAAAGGAAAAAAATATACCCCGCAATCTTTCGCTAAAGAAGTTGTAGGTATTAATCCTGACGATTATGTAGAAATCTCTTCTTTACAGGAATATCCTTATTATACTAAATTCACTTTGTTAGTACCGGACAACTGGGCTTTTGACCAGGTTTACAATGTTAAAATGGACGAATTGACAGAGATCATTGACAATGCTGTTAAAAAAGGATACACTGTTGCATGGGCTGGTGACGTGAGCGAAAAAGGATTCAGCTGGAAAAATGGTGTTGCCTTTGTACCGGAGAAAAACTTTGCAGACATGACAGCAGAAGAAAAAGCAGACATGTTTAACGGTCCAAAACCGGAAATGAAAATTACCGAGGAATTGCGTCAGAAAGCTTTTGACAATTATACAACTACAGACGACCACGGTATGCACATCGTTGGAATCGCTAAAGACCAGAACGGTAAAGAATACTATATCGTGAAAAATTCATGGGGTGTTAGCAATGACTATAAAGGGTATTTGTATATGAGCAAAGATTTTGTGAAATACAAAACTACAGACTTCATGGTTCACAAATCGGCTTTACCGGCGGCTATCGCAAAAAAATTAAAAGTATAAATACTATCATCATCAATCAAGAAAAATCCCGGGGCATGCTCCGGGATTTTTCTTTAATACTAATTCTAAAAAAATGCAGTTATATTTATACAAAACTTTAGTATATGCGGATAAAAAAATATTTCCTGTGTTTTTTGCTTATTTATTTCATTTTTCATCTTTTCAGCTTCCTGTTTGCATTGGTCTTAAACCCAATCGTTTTCTGGTCGGCTAAAAACCTTTTCCATATCAGTTATACTTTTGAGGCAAGAGGTTACGGCAGCGGTGATTATACTTATAAATACATTGAAACGTTCTGGCATCTTTGCCTGAGTTTTATCCTGGCCTTTCCGTTAAGCATGCAGCTCAGCCAGCTTAAAGACAAGAATATCTATAAAGCACTGGCCTATTTTTTCCTGGTATTGCTTCGGGTTTACCTTGCTTTTTATATGCTTGTTTACGGATTCAGCAAGGTGTTTCCTTTTCAATTTCCTCCTGTTCATTATTTCAGACTGGCGCAGCCTTATGGCGAATCGTCACCAATGGGTCTTGCCTGGACCTTTATGCAGTATTCTCCCTATTACACGGCTTTTACCGGCCTTGCAGAAATAATCGGAGGGTTACTGTTGCTGCACCGGAAAACCGTCACACTGGGTGCTGTTATCCTTACCGGAGTTATTTCGAATATTGTGATGATGAATTTCTGCTATGATATTCCGGTAAAGTTAAATTCGATGCACATGCTGCTTGCTGCCCTGATCCTGTTATTGAATGACCGCAAGCGGCTGCTTACGTTTTTTATACAGAACAAACCAACTGCAGCATACGAAGCTCCTTATAACCTTAAAGACAAACGAACAGAGAAGCTCCTGGAAATGGTAAAAACAGGGTTTAAATTATTATTGTTTGCCGGTATTTTTACCGCCTATACCTTTTCGTATATAAAAATGTCAAATCAGGAAGAAGACAATCCGGAATTATTCGGGTTCTATGAAGTGAAGGCCTCCGACAAACCGGTACCTTATGTGAGTTTCGTTTTTGAAACCTATAACGGTGCACAGATTCGCTATACCAATAATGAAGAGCAAAAATTCAATTCAAAGATTGACAGTATTGCGCATACCATCCAATTGTTTTCTATTGAAAAGGACAGCACCGTAACGCCCAAAGAAGTGAGCTTTCAGTATACGAAAACCAAAGACGGCTTAATACTGAACACAAAAGATACGGTCAAAATAGAGTTAAAGCTAAAAACAAAAGAAGATTTCCTGCTTACAAACAGGGGATTTCACTGGATAAATGAAACGCCTTTTAACCGTTAAAACAAAAAGCCTCACGAATTTGTGAGGCTTTTTTATAACAACAAGTTGTTTTTATTCTGTTGGATCTTTCATTACAAAACTCTCCATGAATTTTGTAGTATAGTTACCCGCTACATAATCCGGCTCATCCATTAATTGTCTGTGGAACGGAATGGTAGTTTTAATTCCTTCGATTACGAATTCATCCAAAGCACGTTTCATTTTATTGATCGCTTCTTCTCTGGTTTGCGCCGTTGTAATTAACTTGGCAATCATTGAATCATAATTTGGCGGAATGGTATATCCTGCATAAACGTGAGTATCCAAACGTACTCCGTGTCCTCCAGGGGAATGTAAAGTCGTGATTTTTCCAGGTGACGGACGGAAATCGTTATAAGGATCTTCCGCATTGATACGACATTCGATAGAGTGCAATTGCGGTAAATAGTTTTTACCGGAAATCGGCACACCCGCAGCTACTAAAATCTGCTCGCGGATTAAGTCATAATCAATTACCTGTTCTGTAATAGGGTGCTCTACCTGAATACGGGTATTCATTTCCATAAAGTAGAAGTTTCTGTGTTTGTCAACAAGGAACTCTACTGTACCGGCACCTTCATATTTAATATATTCGGCTGCTTTAACAGCTGCTTCACCCATTTTTTCACGCAATTCATCGGTCATGAATGGCGAAGGTGTTTCTTCCGTTAATTTTTGGTGACGACGTTGAACCGAGCAGTCTCTTTCAGAAAGGTGACAGGCTTTTCCATAAGAATCTCCAACAATCTGGATTTCAATATGGCGAGGCTCTTCGATCAGTTTTTCCATGTACATACCATCGTTTCCGAAGGCAGCACCAGCTTCCTGACGGGCGCTTTCCCATGCTTTCAGAAGATCTTCTTCTTTCCACACAGCACGCATCCCTTTACCACCACCACCGGCAGTAGCTTTTAACATTACCGGGTAACCAAATTCTTTAGCCAGTTTTTTAGTTTGTTCGAACGATTCTAATAATCCTTCAGAACCTGGAATAGTTGGAACACCGGCTTCTTTCATGGTTGCTTTGGCCGTAGCCTTATCACCCATTTTGTCAATCATTTCTGCAGAAGCTCCGATGAATTTAATGCCGTGTTCCTCACAAATTTTTGAAAACTTAGCGTTTTCAGAAAGGAAACCGTAACCCGGATGAATCGCATCTGCATTTGTAATTTCTGCAGCAGCAATGATATTTGACATTTTCAAATAGGATAAATTACTTGGTGGTGGTCCTATACATACTGCTTCATCAGCAAACTTAACATGTAAGCTTTCCGCGTCAGCTGTAGAATAAACCGCAACCGTTTTTATTCCCATTTCTCTACAGGTTCTAATAACACGAAGTGCAATTTCTCCCCTGTTTGCAATTAATATTTTTTTAAACATCTCTTGAAACTTTAAATTTGGATTCTAAATTTTAAATCATTCTAAATGAGGCATAAAAAAACCATCATTCAAAATTTAGCATTTAAAATTTCTTATGATGGGTCTACTAAGAATAACGGTTGATCGAATTCAACTGGAGAAGCGTCGTCCACTAATACTTTAACGATTTTACCGGAAATTTCCGATTCAATTTCGTTAAACAATTTCATTGCTTCAATCACACAAACTACGTCTCCTTTATTGATTGTACTTCCTACTTCAACGAATGGTGCTTTATCCGGAGATGGTTTTCTGTATAGGGTACCGATGATAGGCGATTTAATAGTAATGTATTTTGCATTTTCATCAGCTGCCGGAGCTTCAGTTACAGCAACAGGTGTTGCCGGAGCTACAGCTTGCGGTACAGCAACCTGAGGTGCTGCAGCCTGCATTGGAACATGTTGAACATATGTTGTTTCAGCTGCTCCTGCCTCTGTAGTTTTAATGGTGATCTTAAAATCATCCATCTCTAATTTTACTTCGGTAGCACCAGACTTCGCTACAAATTTGATTAGGTTTTGAATTTCTCTAATATCCATCTTGTTCGGAATTTTGATTTAGTTAGTTTATTGTTTGTTATAAGCCCATTTTAAGTAGATCGCTCCCCAAGTGAAGCCACCACCAAATGCAGCAAAAATTATATTATCTCCTTTTTTGAAAGAGTTCTCAAAATCGGAAAGTAGTAATGGCAACGTTGCAGAAGTGGTATTGCCATACTTCTGAATGTTTACCAACACTTTAGATTCGTCGAGTTCCATTCGGCTTGCCGTCGCATCAATTATCCTTTTATTAGCCTGATGAGCAACCAACCAGTTAACATCTTCTTTGGAAAGATTGTTACGTTCCATTATTTTCTCACTTACATCTGCCATTCCTGAAACCGCATATTTGAAAACGGTTTTTCCATCCTGGTGTACAAAGTGTTGTTTGTTTTTTACGGTTTCTTCCGAAGGTGGCAGGATAGATCCTCCTGCTTCGATTTTCAAAAATTCTCTTCCTACACCGTCACTTCTTAAAAATTCATCCTGAAAACCAAGTCCTTCCGTATTGGGTTCAAAAAGTACCGCTCCGGCGCCATCACCAAAAATGATGCAGGTAGCTCTGTCGGTATAATCAATAATAGAAGACATTTTATCGGCTCCTATTAATAATACTTTTTTATATCTTCCGGATTCAATATAAGCGGAAGCTGTCGATAAACCATATAGAAAACTGGAACATGCTGCCTGTAAGTCGTAGGCAAATGCATTTGTCGCTCCAATTTGTGTTGCGGTATATACGGCTGTAGAAGCCACCGGCATATCCGGTGTTGCTGTAGCCAGTAATACTAAATCAATGTCTTTAGGATCAATTCCAGATTTTTCAATCAGATTTTGGGCTGCTTTTATTGCCAGAAAAGAAGTGCCTTGCCCTTCTTCTTTGAGAATACGTCTTTCTTTAATTCCCGTACGAGTGGTAATCCATTCATCGTTCGTATCCACCATAGTTTCCAGTACCTTGTTCGATAAAACATAGTCCGGAACGTAGGATCCAACTGCTGTAATGGCTGCTGTAATTTTAGTCATAAGGGTTACTTTTTCTTTTTGAAATTTTAGCTAAAAAAAGTGGTGGAAATTACAAAAAAAATCCGAAACCCAACCTCTTTTATTGCTACTTAATTCGTTTCAAAGGGTTTTTAACAAAAAAAACTCCCACATAGTGAGAGTTTTCTCTATTATTTTCTTTGATTAAGCAACAGCTTCTTGCTTATCAATTACAACTTGACCTCTGTAGTACATTTTACCTTCATGCCAGTAAGCTCTGTGATATAAATGTGCCTCTCCTGTTACAGGACATGTAGCAATTTGAGGAACAGACGCTTTATAATGCGTTCTTCTCTTATCTCTTCTTGTTTTCGAGGTTTTTCTCTTAGGATGTGCCATCTTACTATATTATTTATCCGTTAATAGTTGTTTTAATTTATCCCATCGGGGATCAATATTTTCTTCTTCTTTGTTTTGTTCTTTTGGAGCCAGTTCATTCAATTTTTCAATTGCTTCCGACTTTAATGTTCCATCCTTTATTCCGGGATGAATTCTTTTTGACGGTACGGAAAGTACAATTAGTTCATAAATGTACTGCATGATGTTGACCTGAAATTCGCCATGAGGCAACACTAGCAACTCATCGTTCTCATCATTATAGGTATCACCGAATTTTACAATCAAATTCATCTTACCTTTTATTGGCAAATCAAATTCCTCACTTGTCAAATCACAAGGAACGTTTACAGTGCCTTTGTGTTTAAAACTGAGTTCAAGCATCGTGCTTTTCTTATCCAAAACCACATCTACTTTGATATTGACATCGTTGTATTCATCAAAATCAAAGTTCTCAAAGAACTTTTTATCTATCTGATATTCAAACTGATGCTTACCTTGCTTCAATCCTACAAACGGGATTAAAAATTCTTTATCATTGTTCATAACAACAGTTTTGAGCGTGCAAAGATATAAAATTATTGTAAATCCAAACGAGTTGTAAACATTTTTTTGTTTATAACTGCTTTTGTTTTGTTTTTAAAGGGTTTTTAACCAGCTCTTTGTGTTCATTTCTATTGTGATACACATCCAGTGCCAGATAAACGGCTTCTTTAAACGAGTTATAATCCGCCTCTCCTTTTCCGGCTATTTCATAGGCCGTTCCGTGATCGGGTGAGGTTCTTATTTTATTCAGTCCAGCCGTATAATTCACTCCGTTTCCGAAAGATAGCGTTTTAAAAGGCACCAATCCCTGGTCGTGATAGTTAGCGATAACCGCATCATATTTTTCATATTGACTCAGTCCAAAAAAGCTGTCTGCCGAAAAAGGCCCGAAAACCAGGATACCTTCATCAAACAATTTTTTCAGTGCCGGTTTTACCACCTCATCATCTTCTTTACCAATCACGCCATTATCACCACAATGCGGATTTAATCCCAAAACAGCTATTTTCGGCTTTGTGATCCCAAAATCTTCAATAAGGCATTTATGTACGGTTTCGATTTTTTTCCGGATAAGGGCTTCCGTCAGGTGACTGGATATTTCATTTACCGGAATATGGTCCGTAAATAACCCTACTCTTAAATTGTCCTGAACCATCAGCATAAGCGCATCACCTTCCAGTTCCTGATCCAAATAATCCGTATGTCCCGGAAAATGAAATTCTTCCGATTGAATATTATACTTATTAATAGGAGCGGTTACCAGTACATCGATCAAACCGTCTTTTAATGCCGCAGTTGCCGCTGTAAACGATTTAATAGCATATTTCCCTACCGTTTCGTCATTCACTCCAAATTCAAGATTAACGCCTTCTCTCCAGACATTCAGTACATTTATTTTTCCGGGTACTACCTGTTCTAATTTATCAATCCCCTGAAGATTCGAATTCAACCGCAAGGTTTTCTTGATAAAGGAGAGTATTTTCACATTTGCAAAAATCACCGGCGTGCATAACTCCAACATGCGTGTATCTTCAAAAGTTTTCAATACAACCTCACTCCCAATTCCGTTTAAATCTCCAATAGAAATTCCTACAATTATATTTTCTGCTTTTTTCACCATGTCCACTAGTTATTTATTGCTATTTTTGGATATGCAAATTTAGCAAAATAAATCAGTTATGTTTACAGGAATTATTGAAACTCTTGGCACCGTTCAGGACATTCAAAAAGAAAACGATAATATACACGTTACCGTAAAATCTTCTATAACCGGCGCGTTAAAAATTGACCAGAGTGTTTCCCACAATGGTGTCTGCCTGACCGTTGTTGCCATTAATGAAGACACCTATACCGTTACCGCAATTAAAGAGACTATTGAAAAGACCAATTTAGGCGAGTGGCACATTGGCGATACGATCAATTTAGAGCGCGGCATGAAACTGGGTGATCGTCTTGACGGGCATATCGTTCAGGGACATGTGGACCAGACCGGTATCTGCAAAAGCATTGAAGATGCTAACGGAAGTCATTATTTTACTTTCGAATACGATTCAAAGCAGAATAATATCACCATCGAAAAAGGTTCTATCACTGTTAATGGGGTAAGCCTTACGGTTGTCAATTCAAAAGAAAATGAATTCAGCGTGGCGATCATACCGTACACACTGGCACACACTAATTTCAAGAATTTCAAGGTTGGCTCAAAAATCAATCTGGAATTTGATGTAATCGGCAAATATGTCAGCCGACTGCACGAGCTGCGAAAATAAAAAAAAGCGTCCTGATTAACGGGACGCTTTTTTTATAGCTATATTTTTAAAGTAATAGAATGCATAAATCAATCCAATGCCTAACAGAAAATACACACTTCCGTCAATCGGTGCTCCCGGCGGCGGCGGCGCTCCTTGTGCCGGCGGTGGCGGTACAGGTGCTCCCATTATTGTGAATGTATTTAAAACGAAACAGGAAACGACTCCTATCTTTAATGCACTGTCTTTCATTTGGTAAAAGTAAAAAATATTCTTAATGTGAATACAAAATCTTTCATAAGTTAATGTTAACCTTAAGTCACAAGCACCAACTTATTCATATTTTTACATTAAGCCATAATTAACCTATCGGACACGAATGTAGCAAGTTTTCTTAACAAAACAATGTTTTTTTTAAAAAAACAAGTGAAAATCTTATTTTTTTCGACCATCACACTTTTATAGGGGTCGAAATAACACATGCAACAGAACAATCACTTATTCCAAAGACCGTAAATTTCAAAAAATCAGCTTCCGGCCAAATTAACCGCAGCTGCCCTAAAAACCGCCTGAATCCGGGGCTATTCCCTTTTGCAGCAGCCTTTCATTACACTCTGTTAATCCACAAAACACAACCAAACAAAATACTGATTAACAACAATATAAGGTAAAATTACTTAGTTTTTAAAACCCGTAATATCACCCTTTTTTAACCACATTTTTAATCCTTACTTAGTAGTGTCATTCCGAAGCTTCATTTTTTTGACAAGCGGAAACCGAAAAGCTAATAAGAGTAGGTAAAAACAATTAAAAAATAACAATTATGAATTGGCCCAAAACTATTGCTTTGTCCGAATTAGACAAACTAAAAATCGAAAGTGCAACTAACGGACAATTAAGAAAACGCTTATTAAGCGAGCCGGAAGTTGTTTTTAAAGAAAGAGGAATAGACGTTCCGGCTGGAGTATCGCTAAATGTTGTTGAAGATACCGATAAGAGCCACACTTTTGCTTTATTGCCATTTGTAGGAAGCGATCTGTCTAAAGCACCTTTACAAAAAGCATCCAATGCCTCTACATGGGAATGTACTACATGTACACCAACTTCTCCGATTTGTGCAGGTTCTTTAGCTTCTCTTACTTGTGCATAATTAACGGCATCGCATTGTTAATTATACCTGAGCTAAAACACGGAAAAGAAAATCTTTTCCGCAATATCTATATTTTATCCAAATGAGGTTGTTTTCCATTGTGAAAACAACCTCATTTATTCGCTTTCTCTTTACTCACTTTTAAAATCCTAATAGTATGCTTGTTACAGAAAAATTTGTACCAAAAGAAACCTGTATTGACATGGAAGAAGCCGGTGTACTGGCCCGATCTCCCATAGTACCGGAATTATTCCAGGAATTACTGGAAACTGCCGAAAAAGAGCTGGTTGCCACCACAAGCATTTCTACAGCGTTATTTAAAAGTGCCTTACCCGACTTTATCCTATGCTACGAGCAGCACCTGGCGCGGCTTACCAATCTTACCATCCTGCAGCGTTTTTCCAGTTTTCACCTGGCGTTAAACCCTTTATGGAGACCCAGGAAAGCAGCACCCGGAAAAGCGGCAACAGGGAGCTCCAGAACCATTCTGGATGCTTACATTAACTGGGAAGAAACCTTGAAATTACTTTCAACAGAAGGACCGTATCCCGAATTAGGCCGCTTAGTCGCCCTGACGAAGAAAAACTGGCTGGAAAACACCCGCATAATGCTGGAACGCATTGCACTGCATCATGAAGAAATCGCCCGGCTGATGGGCATCACAACAACAGCATTAGGAAATATTAAATCGGCAAAATTCGGAATATCCGACGCACACAATAACGGTCAAACCGCCGCTATTTTGTCTTTTGGCGATCGAAAAATAGTATACAAACCCCGTTCTCTTGACGGAGAAGAAGGCTGGAATGCCATTGTAAACGAGGTCCTGAATACCCGGATGAAAAAAGCAGTGCTTGTTCCTAAGATCATCAAAGGCGATGGTTACGGCTTTATGGAGTTCATCGGCTCCGAAGACTGCTCCCATACCGATGAAATACAATTGTGTTACGAACGGTACGGCGCCATCCTGGCTATCGCACACGTGATCGGCACCTGCGATCTGCATCATGAAAACATCATCGTTTCCGGTGCTCATCCGGTTGTTATTGATGCCGAACCTTTATTCCGGGCACGCCTCGGCATTTCCCAAAGCGGTGAAGACCGGCTAAAATTCGAACGAAACCTGTCGCTCGAAGGTTTAGATGTAAAGGAATCTGTTTTAGAATTGGGAATCCTTCCTTTGGTCATGAAATCACCGTTAAAAAATGAAGAAAATGAAGATATTCAGGCAGAGCATGAAATCGGAGCTTTGGTTCCTTACGGCCTGGAGTCTTTTTACGATATGCTTCCCTGCGCAAAAGACAGCGACGACCTGCAAATAAGACCTATCAAAGTAAAAGCCTCCTCTTTTCCGAACCTGCCTTATTTAAACGGCACCGTTCAGCTGCCAAAAGATTATCTTGATGAAATCATCAATGGCTTTACCGCTACCTATGAGTATCTGGAACAGTACAAAGACGATTTTCTTTCCGATGACGGCTTTTTAAAAAATTTCGAAACCGCTAAAATCCGGATGCTGGCACGACCAACAATGGATTATACCAACATATTATCCCGTTCCCTGAGTCCGGAGGTTTTAAACGACTATGAAGCCCGTAAAGAGCTCATAAAAACCGACCTGGAAATTACATCCTGTCAAAGAATGGACACTATAGACGGCTTGCTGGAAACCGAACTGAACAGTATATTGGGCGGGGACATTCCTCTTTTTGAACTGCCTTCCAATGTACTGCAATACAAAGCATCGGCATTGTTATCCACTCCGTTAGACTGTGCCAAAAGCCGATGGAAGGCTATGGACAGTTTCGACAAAATGCTGCAGGTTACCAGTATAAAGGAACGATTATTACAGCGAGAAAAGAATGTTATTGCCAACAAACCCACTGCATTTCAATCCGGGGATTTATTACAGCACGGCCTTGAAATAGCCGCTTCGCTTTATGATGCTGCTATTTCCAAAAACAAAGCGCCACATTGGGTATACACCAGTTACGCCCCCGGTTTTGCTGCAACCATGGCACATATTGACCGGGAATCGCTCTATGAGGGAGCTGCCGGAACGGCTTTAGTTTTAGCCGAAGCCGGGCGTCTCGGCGGTCAGCGGGAATGGCAGCAACTGGCTGTAAATGTTTTTGATCCTTTGCTAAACGGCGAAAAACCTGTTGCCGCCCATCGGGGTGCCGGAATCGCCAGAGGACTCGGCGGTCTCCTCTACTCGATGACAAGAATTGCCCAGTCGGCAGACAGCGATCAGCTTTTAAACACCACGACTGCCATTGCCACACAATATGCTCCTGAAATCAACGAAAAAGAGGTGCTGAATGAAGTTTTATATGGTCGCGCCGGATTACTGCTGTCCTTATTGTCATTATACAAAGTAAATCCGAATGCCCGCTTACTGGCAATAATAGACGACATTGCGATCACCTTAAAAAGAAACGTCATTAGCAACAGTGAAGAGGCTTACTGGCAGGTTCCAAACGGCAAACCGCTTCCACACGTAAGCCACGGAAACTCCGGAATAGCAATGGCTTTAGCCAGATGGGCAGCATTGAGAGGCGATGATGCCGCTGCACAAATTGTTTTAAAAGCCATGCAGTTTGACGATAACTTCTGGAATGAAAAAGAAAAAGGCTGGGACGATGCGCGTTTCCTTCATTTAGACCACGACAAGAAAACCAACTGGAGCTGGTGCAACGGCCGCTCCGGAGCTATTTTATCCCGATTATCGATTGCCCAGGCACTGGGCATCCCCTTTGAAAGCAACGCAATGATCTCCGATTCCATACAGGCCGAAAAAACAGACGTACTGGAAGATGTCTCCTCAGGTTTGTGCTGCGGTACGGCCGGCGTAATTGACGTCATGCTGGAAGTAAAACATCATTGCTGTAATCATCATGTAGACGCAACATTGGAGCATGCTGTAAAAGCAATCGCAACAAAATCGCCTTGCAGCCATTATTCCACCTTAACATCGTCCCTGTTTACCGGTTCTTCCAGTCTGGCATTTAGCTTAATGCGGGCTGCTAAACCGGATGTCGTTAAATCGGTCTTGTTTTTTGAATAATTCTGAAAAGCTACGAGACTTTAAAATAATTGATTTTAAGTTTTTTGTTGTGGATTTACTGATATATATTCTATTTTCGATCCTGATAGCATATACAATATCTGCTGTCGTAAAAAAAACAAATATCATTAAATACATTATGAAATACAACCACTTATATAGAATTATCTTTTCAGTGCTATTAATAACTACTTTTATTTCCTGTAATAATATAGCGGCCGGAAGCTACCCTTTTGCCGAACGATATGATATATATGCATCGGAGAAACTTTTAATCACCGCAGTAGTAAACTTTAAAAAGCATCATCCTGAATTTAATGTCCCAAATACTATAACCTTAAAAGGAAATCCTACAAATTTAAAGGATGGTCACAACGGAAAAGATGATTACTGGTGTCACATCTATTTTTATTATCCTGACAATGATCAAATAATTAATTCATGGATTAGATCCGCAGATAATGAAAAAACAACATTTGCACTTGTCAGCATAAACCAAGGTTTAGAAATTGGAAACTGGAAAAAAATAAATAACGATTTAAATGGTATAGAAAATGAGTTTCAAAAGAAAAAATTTGAAAAAATCATTATTAATGGTATAAAGAAAGAACTATCGAATTTGAAAAAATAAAATTCATAGTAATGTTAAACGCTTACATCAGACAGGTTTTCGAAACCTGTCTGATGTTTCAATCTTTATTTCTATTTTCAGATGCATATATCAACAAAAAAAGCCTTGTATTTCTGTAAAGCTTTCTACTAAAAACCTGTGGAACTAACAGGGTTTGAATCAGTGATTACCTGATTATGAGTAGAACAATAATATTTCCTTATGTTAACCAATAATATCAAAACCATAGCAGATATAAACACAGGAGCCGGCTTTGCCATCTCAGCATTAGAAACTGTTCCAGGTTTTTTCAGGCTGACCAAATGGATCATATAAAGATAGCACCCTATGCTTTAAACCCCTTTCTAGAGCTAGCGAGAATTAATAATAAACGTTTTCAATACAGTCCAAAAAAATTAAACATCATTTGAGTTTTTTTTTGGACATGAAAAAATTCACGAATCAGTAGCCGCTAAATAGAGGACCTCAAAGACGCAAGAGAATCATGTTGCACAAGTTTTCTGAGACATTAAAAGCAGCCCAGCCTGTTTAGCTAATGATGAACTCCTCGCTAGAACCAATATACCGCTTAACTTTTATGAATCTAACCGAGTTTTCATTGATTTACACTATATTTATCGTATGGGAATGAAAATTAAACACATACTATATTTCTTGCTATTTCTTACATGTCAAACAGGGTTTTGCCAAAAAAAAGACACTATTTCTATTAGATTTAATTTAATAGAATATATAAATTTTGCAAAAGAAAACATTCAAGAACGGTATAATTTCACCTTAAAAAACAGGGAATTATTAAAAACTTATTTAGATCAGGACACCAGATTTTTACTAACAAATTACAAATTAGAAGATTTAAAAATCACTTCAATCCCAAATTTTAAATTAAGTAAAGATACGCAGATCTGTAAAAAAAATATTATTAACTATATAAAATTTGATTTCAATCCCGAAAATCAATCGTACAATATTTATCTAAATGATAAAATTGTTTGTGATGAAATACCAATGTATAAAAGTGATGATAAATCTGACATTATGTTTTATAGTCTCATAGGTAATGATTTTAAGAATCCAATCAGAATTGGCGGGGCAAACCGAGGATACCTGATGAAATTAGGACTAGAAAAGAAATATCCTACTTTTATGATAGACGGTATTCCTCCTGACACTTATTTCATAATTGACAGTGGCATTATCTATGCTATTACAAATCCTGACAACACTGGGAATTACAAAAAAACTGAAATTAATGAATATTTTGCTACCTTTTTAGGCGAAGATGGTTTGAAGAAAGTTCTGAATAATGAATTCTCTGCTGTTCTTCATCAAAAAATGAGACGGTTGAAAAATGAGACCAAACCTGATCTTCAGTTTTTCAACAAACTTTATTATATCCAGCTTATTCTTAAATAAAAGGAACTTAAAAAAAACAAAAAGCTTTTCAATATCCTAAAGTTTTTTTGTCTCTTTTACCCGATTTAACTATTCTTAACAATCATTTTCAAATAATTCATCCTATATGAATACACTATATTACAAAGTATAAAACCTAAATGCAAACTTATTAAATAACATTCGTACTAACGGGTATTCAAGAATCTATAAAGTACGTTGACTACGATGACGTTAAATATATCATTGGTGGACATCATTGATTTTACGCTTCTCAAAGATTAGGAATGCAAAACCAGATTCAGTTACCATATGGTGGATATAAAAGCATAATGAATTTGATTAAGAAGCCAGTAAACACACGGAATTGGGAAATTTATAAATAACTAAGTATGGCACTTTGGCAATATACATTTCAGATTTTACCTAAAGAAAATTTTAAGGCTTTGGAAAAAAGCGTAGAAATTTCTTTGGACGATAATTTGTTCGATGAGGCCCCATATTGGCAGATTAAACCTCTCAATAAATCCTATTTTTTCAAAATAGGAAACATATTACAAAAAAGCAAGTCGTGGTCTAAAGAAATTGACTTATATGGTAATCAAGAATCTAATTGTTTTGAAGTGTTCTTTGATGGCAAAACAGATGATGTAACATCAGTCTCTTTCAGGATAGATTTCACATCGGATTATGAAATGGTTCTTAATAACATCATGGAATTCTGTATTTTAAAAGGCTTAATAGTCTTGGATGAAAAATTGCAACTTGTGCCTTTAAATTGTGAATCAATAAGAAATCTTATCGAAAATACTCCACAAGTAGAAACGTATAACGAAATAAAAAAAAGTTAAAGACCTGAATAAATCGGGTCTTTTTATGTGTCTCATCCTAAAATAAGTTAACAAAAAAAGCGCTACAGTAATGTAGCGCTTTCCATTAAAAACCTGTGGTCCCACCTGGGCTCGAACCAGGGACCACCTGATTATGAGTCAGGTGCTCTAACCAACTGAGCTATAGGACCGGTTTTGAGGTTGCAATATTACTATTATTTTTTATTTAGTGCAAGCTTAATTCGAAATTTCTTGACATAATTCTACCAAAACCCCGTTCGTTCCCTTAGGATGAAGAAACGCTACCAATTTATTATCGGCCCCTTTTTTAGGTATCTCGTTTAGCACCGTAAAACCTTCTGCTTTTAACCGCGCAATTTCCGATACGATATCTTCCACATCAAAAGCGATATGGTGAATGCCTTCCCCTTTTTTCTCAATAAATTTCGCAATAGGGCTATCCGGATTGGTCGCTTCCAGCAATTCAATTTTATTGGGTCCGTTCATAAAGAAAGAGGTTTTTACACCTTCACTGGCTACTTCTTCCTGTTTGTAAGCCGGAGCTCCAAACAGCTTTTCAAAAACAAGATTGGACACTTCCAAGTCTTTTACGGCTATACCGATATGTTCAATTTTTCTCATCTGAATATTTCAAAAATTTCTTTAAATCCCGCCGGAGATTCTGCTTTTATTCTTAAAACAAAGATAAAAAACTTTATCCGGCTGCAACTTTAAAAATTTACTACTCAAAAAATCGTATTTTTGCAGCATGGAAACAAATAGACAAAAAAAGATAGGAACCGTTTTGCAAAAAGATCTTGTAGATATTTTGCAGGGCGAAGTGCGTAAAAACGGAATTAGCAATCTAATTATTTCTGTATCAAAAGTGAGCGTTACGACGGATTTATCCATCGCAAAAGTATATTTAAGCATCTTCCCGCCCGAAAAAGGACCGGAACTTTTAAATGCGATCCGCACCAATACCCCTTTAATCAAACACGACTTATCACAACGTGTAAAATTACAATTGCGTAAAGTGCCGAACCTTTCTTTTTATATCGACGACAGCCTTGACTATATCGAAAAGATAGACAAAGCCCTTACCGGAGAAGAAAACCCGATTGAAAACCCGGAACTTTTAATCAAAAGAAAGAAATCATAATTGAATTTCCCGTTTTACATAGCAAAACGTTATACGGTTAGTTTCAGTAAGAGTACTGCCATTAACATTATTACCGGGATTGCGTCGCTGGGCATTATTGTCAGCGCCATGTCCCTGTTTGTTGTGCTATCCGTATTTAGCGGTTTGCGGGAATTCAGCCTTTCCTTTGCGAATGATACCGATCCCGATCTGAAGATATCGGGCACCACCGGAAAATCATTTGAAATCAGTCCGGAACAGGACACACAGCTTAAAAACTCCAAAACCATTGCCTTATACAGTAAAGTTGTGGAAGAACGGGTCCTTTTCTATTTTAACGGAAAAGAACAGGTGGCTTACCTGAAAGGCGTAGACAGTATTTTTAAAAGTATCAATCCTTTTGACAAGAAATTCTACGGCGGCCAATGGCTCAATCCAAATACCAGCCAGGTAGTGGTAGGTCTTGGAATCACCAACAAGCTTTCGATGGGACTATTCGATTACAACAATCCTTTCGAGGTTTTTGTACCGAAACCCGGAAAAGGCACTATCGAAAGTCCGAACGACGCTTTTAACAAAGCGGTTCTGGTACCCATCGGGATTTATGCCATTAACGAAGATCTGGACAACAAATATGTTTTTGCCGACCTTGGCCTGGCACAGGAATTACTGCAATACAAACCCAACCAGGTTTCTGCAATGGAAGTAAAACTGAAACCAAATACTACGGATGATGCGGCTATAGCCGAATTAAAAACCATCTTTAAAAACAAGGTCACCGTAAAAACCCGTGCGCAGCTAAACGACAGTTTATACAAAATGCTGAATACCGAAAACATTGCCGTTTACCTCATCTTTACACTGGTAATTGTTGTAGCCTTATTTAATCTGGTCGGTGCCTTAATCATGATGATCCTTGATAAAAAAGGCAACCTGAAAACCCTTTTTAATCTGGGTGCCGAAATCCGGCATCTGAGAGGCATTTTCCTGTTACAGGGCAGCCTGCTCACCTTTACAGGAGGCGTTATCGGACTT
Source organism: Flavobacterium sp. UBA4197 (assembly GCF_002379575.1). NCBI lineage: Bacteria > Pseudomonadati > Bacteroidota > Flavobacteriia > Flavobacteriales > Flavobacteriaceae > Flavobacterium > Flavobacterium sp. UBA4197. Next base: position 1,839 of record NZ_DFUB01000006.1, on the reverse strand, counting down.
CTTTTAGGAATTATAATTGTCATTCTCCAAAAGCAGTTCTCGCTGATCATGGTTACACCAAGCATGGCTTATCCGGTTGTTTTCAGCTTTACCAACATCCTTATTGTTTTACTGACCATCATGGTTTTAGGCTTCCTGGCGTCATTAATCGCTTCGAGCCGTGTCAGTAAAAAATTATTGCAATAATTATTGCCGTACAAAATAAATCGTACATTTGTCACTCTCAAAATTGAAAGCCGATGATTGTTTCTGTACAGTCCTAAAGGCATCCATTGCTGATTAGGACATTCCGATTTGTTTTTTTCGCCCTATTCTCAGGGCTCATTAATCATTAATCCTAATTTGTTATGACAGAAACCCCTATATCACAAGGTTTATTCTCTAAAATTTTCAGCACTATAAAACAAGCCGTTAAAGGCGACGAAACTTTCGATTACACATCCGGAAGCATTAAAAAAGCAGTCATCCTGTTAGCCATTCCAATGGTTTTGGAAATGCTGATGGAATCCGTTTTTGCGTTAGTCGATTTGTATTTTGTCGGCCACCTGGAGCACAGCAGCTATGCTATACAGACGGTTGGTCTTACCGAATCGGTAATCACGATTATTTACTCGTTAGCCATCGGGATCAGTATGGCAGCCACAGCCGTGGTAGCACGCCGTATTGGTGAAAAAGATCCCGTTGCCGCAGCCAAAGCCGGTATGCAGGCGATTGTTATTGCCGTAACGATCAATACCGTTATCAGTATTTTAGGCTTTATTTTTGCCAAAGAGATCCTGCTGCTGATGGGCTCATCGGAAGAAGCGGCTGCCTATGGCGTGAATTTCACCCGCATCATGATGGGCGGAAGCTTATGCATCATGCTGCTTTTCCTGATCAACGGTATTTTCAGAGGAGCCGGAAATGCGGCGATTGCAATGAAAAGTTTATGGATTGCCAATATTTGCAACATCATTTTATGCCCGATATTAATTAACGGATTCGGACCCATTCCGGCATTCGGATTAACCGGTGCTGCTATTGCCACCACTACCGGAAGAAGCCTTGGTGTTGTATACCAGCTCTATCATTTGTTCCGCGGAAAAGGTATTTTAAAAATCATCCCGTCTTATTTTATTCCGGATTTTGAGCAAATCAAAGCTTTAGTTAAAATCGCCGCTCCGGGCGTTTTACAATTTGTAATTGCGTCCTGCAGCTGGATCTTTTTAGCACAGCTGGTTGCAACCACCGGAGGCGATCACGGCTCTGCCGGTTACCAGACCGCTTTGCGGATCATGATGTTCTTTATCCTTCCGGCCTGGGGACTAAGCAATGCCGCCGCTACCCTGGTAGGGCAGAATTTGGGCGCCAAGCAGGTGGAACGTGCTGAAAAATCGGTTTTAACAACCGCAAAATATAATGTCATATTTATGGTAACGATTACCGTAGTTACGTTTTTATTTGCCAACTATATCATTGGTTTTTTCACAAACGATATTCAAGTAAAAGATATCGCCGTTGAAGCTTTGCACATCATCTGCCTGGGCTATGTATTTTACGGAATCGGGATGGTATTGATCAACACTTTTAATGGTGCCGGCGATACCCTGACACCAACGTGGGTGAACTTTTTCGGATTCTGGCTGTTCCAGATCCCACTGGCCTATTTGCTGGCCAAATACTACCAGATGGGCCCTACCGGTGTTTTTATCGCCATTCCGGTATCGGAAACTGCGATCACGATTGCCAGTATTATTTTGTATAAAAAAGGGCGCTGGAAACGCATTGAAGTATAACAAACAAAAAGGAGCAACTGCGTTGCTCCTTTTTTTATAACATCTGTCCCGTCCTGAAATAAGT
>NZ_DFUB01000004.1:0-112581 GCF_002379575.1 Flavobacterium sp. UBA4197 | reverse complement strand
CAAATTATTTTTAGGGGATTTTCTCATTTTTGCTCTCAAATACTGATTTTACTGGCTCTTCCAACTATTTCCTATTTATAAAGCGCAAAATTATTCCTGAAAAATATTGTCTTTTTTTACCAGAACCGATACCTGATCGCTATTTCGCTGCTAAAATCCGGTCTTCAATCTTTTCAAATAAGCTGTTTTTTTAAATACCAGGTTCCATTAAATATCAAAAAACTGCTTCGCTGATTTTCTTCTCCTATATATATAAGGAATAATTGGCCTGTTTCCTTTATAAAAAATATCCAAAAAATGCAATCGTTAGTTCCTTTCCCAATTTATCCGGCAAATTTCCAATCCGGAGTGAGCTAAATTCAATAGCATTTTTTGTTACCATTATAATATGGCAGGTTATTATTGCCATAAATCTGTAAAATTCCTTTTCTTGAAGTTTTTAAATGATTTTTTTTCTGCTCCTTTTTATACACAATACAAAAGGGGGCGGCACGCTTCCTTTCCCGGAATTTTATAAAAACAAAAAAGCGACAAGATTACTCTTGTCGCTTTTTTGAATTTTATTGCTGTTTAATAACCGATAAACAATTATTAAATACTTTTAAAAGTTTACTTAGCTTTTTAAAGCTTCAGCACCACCAACGATTTCAAGGATCTCGTTTGTAATGGCAGCCTGACGTGCTTTGTTATAAGTAAGTTTCAACTGGTTTCTTAATTCGGTAGCATTATCCGTTGCTTTATGCATTGCTGTCATACGAGCACCATGTTCTGCCGCGAATGAATCTCTGATCGCTTTGTATAATTGTGTTTTTAACGACTTTGGAATTAAAGTCAACACAATTTCTTCTTTAGAAGGTTCAAAGATATAATCTGATGTTGCCACCTGAGTTCCTTCGATTGAAGCTAACGGTAAAAATTGTTCGGTCATCACGATTTGCGTAGCAGCATTTTTAAACTGGTTGTATACCAATTCAATTTTGTCATACTCACCGGCAACGAATTTTTCCATTAATGTTTCTGCAATAGCAGCAACTCCTTCAAATGCCAGGTTATCATAGATAGCACTTTGGTTGTCGATAACATTATTGGTTTTTCTAAGTACGTCATTTCCTTTTTTACCAACAGTAATCACATCAATCTGTTTTCCTGCATAGGCTTCCGTAAGTGTTCTAACCTGCTTAAGAACGTTCGCATTGAAAGCTCCACAAAGTCCTCTGTTCGAAGTAATTGCAACAATCAATACTTTATTTACATCACGTTGATCCGCAAATTTTCCAGCAGCATCTCCTTCTAGTGACGCACTTAAATTTTGTATTAGCTCTGTTAATTTTTCGGCATAAGGGCGCATTGCTGTAATTGCATCTTGTGCTTTTTTCAGCTTAGCTGCAGACACCATTTTCATCGCAGATGTAATTTGCATCGTTGATGAAACAGAAGTAATCCTATTACGTATTTCCTTTAAATTTGCCATTTGTCGATTTGAAAATGAAATAATCTGAAAAATTTGAAGATGTCAGCCATCTTCAAATTTTCAAACTATCAAATTATTAATATTTTGCAGAAACTTCTTTAGCTACTTTTTCTAAAACGTCTGTAATTTCATCTGTGAATTTACCCGCTTTTAAAGCATCAAGAGTATCTTTATGTTTCGCTTTTAAGAATTCTAAATAATCTTTTTCAAATTCTTTTACTTTATTAACAGGAACGTTTCTTAATAAGTTTTTCGTTCCGGCATAGATAATTGCAACCTGATCTTCTACAGTATACGGATCGTTTACTGCTTGTTTCAAGATTTCAACGTTACGTCTACCTTTTTCAATTACGTTTAAAGTAACCGCATCCAAATCAGATCCGAATTTCGCGAAAGCTTCTAATTCACGGAATTGTGCCTGGTCTAATTTTAATGTACCCGATACTTTTTTCATTGATTTGATCTGAGCGTTACCTCCAACACGTGATACAGAGATACCAACGTTAATCGCCGGACGTACACCAGAGTTGAATAAATCAGACTCCAGGAAGATCTGACCATCTGTAATCGAAATTACGTTTGTAGGGATATACGCAGAAACGTCACCCGCTTGTGTTTCGATAATTGGTAAAGCTGTTAATGAACCACCACCTTTAACGATTGGACGTAAAGATTCCGGTAAGTCATTCATGTTTTTAGCGATGCTATCATCAGCAATAACTTTTGCAGCACGCTCTAATAATCTTGAGTGAAGGTAGAAAACGTCTCCAGGATACGCCTCACGTCCTGGTGGACGACGTAATAATAAAGACACCTCACGGTAAGCCACCGCTTGTTTAGATAAATCATCATAAACAATTAAAGCCGGACGACCTGTATCACGGAAGTACTCCCCTACTGCTGCACCTGCGAAAGGAGCATAAACCTGCATTGGAGCAGGATCGGAAGCATTAGCAGCAACAATAACCGTATAAGCCATTGCTCCTTTTTCTTCTAATGTTTTAGCGATTCCGGCAACTGTAGAAGCTTTTTGTCCTACTGCAACATATATACAGAATACAGGTTTACCTGCATCGTAAAATTCTTTTTGGTTTAAGATTGTATCGATACAAACTGTTGTTTTACCAGTTTGACGGTCACCGATTACAAGCTCACGTTGTCCACGTCCAACAGGGATCATGGCATCTACCGATTTAATACCTGTTTGTAACGGTTCTGTTACCGGTTGACGGAAGATAACTCCAGGAGCTTTTCTTTCTAATGGCATTTCGTAAAGATCTCCACCGATAGGTCCTTTTCCATCGATAGGGAAACCTAGCGTGTTAACCACACGTCCTACCATTTCTTCACCAACTTTCAATGAAGCGATACGTTGTGTTCTCTTAACTGTTGACCCTTCTCTGATTCCAGTAGACGGACCTAATAATACCACACCTACATTATCTTCTTCAAGGTTTAATACAATTGCCTCTAACCCGTTTTCAAATTGCACTAACTCACCGTATTGTGCGTTAGATAAACCATAAACACGAGCGATACCGTCACCCACTTGAAGAACTGTTCCCACTTCTTCCAAAGTAGCTCCTGATTCAAAACCAGATAATTGTTTCTTTAATATTGCTGAAATTTCAGCAGGCTTAATTTCTGCCATCTTGATTTATAATTTAAACACCTTTCAGTGTGGTAAATATTAATTACTTAATTCTCTTTTTAATTCGCGCAATCTTGTTGCTATGGAAGCATTGTATTGCTTATCTCCTATTCTTAAAACAAATCCTCCGATAATTTCCGGGTCTACAATGTTTTCAATTGTAACGGATTTGTTTGAAAATTCTTTGATCTTCGCTAAAACTTTAGCTTCTAATTCCGGGGTGATAGGAAAAGCTGTTGTAACTTTTACTTTTTCAATTCCGTTCATTTCGTCAAACAAAGCGTTGTATTGCGTTGCAATTTCTGCAAGAATTTCAAATCTTTTGTTTTCTAAAAGCAATTGGAATAACCCTTTCGTTTCTGACTGAACAGAAGCAAATATTTCAGATAGTGCTGCATTTTTTACATCACCCTTTACAACCGGGTTCCCTAAAAAATCTTCCAGCTCCTTACTTTCATTTACAGCAGTAATGATGGTTTTCATATCCTCATTTACTGTTGCGGCATGACCGTTTGCATTAGCAATATCTAAAATTGCTTTTGCATATCTAATCGCAGCTCTTGCCATAAACGATTAATTTAATTTTACGTCATCTAACATTTTCTCAACCAATTTGGTTTGAGTATCCTTGTTAGCTAGTTCTTCTTTTAATAATTTCTCAGCAATTTCCAATGAAAGTGTAGACACATGGTTTTTCAATTCAACCATCGCTGCATTTTTCTCACTGTTGATTGTCGCTTTTGCCTGCTCAATCATTTTATCACCTTGAACCTGAGCTTCTGCTTTCGCATCAGCAATCATTTTTTCTTTAATTTCACGAGCTTCTTTAATCATTGTATCTCTTTCTGCTCTTGCTTCTGCTAATAATTTTTCGTTATCAGCTTTAAGGTTTTGCATTTCTTTCTTCGCATTTTCAGCTGAAGCGATTGCATTTTTAATACCTTCCTCACGAGCCGTGATAGAATCCATAATTGGCTTCCAGGCAAATTTAACTAAAAGCAGGATTAACACTAATAAGATAAGTGCTTGCCAAAAGAATAAACCGAATGAAAAATCGTTAATTAATTTCTCCATTATAATGAATATATTATGATTTAATTTTTTTCTTACTAATAAAACAACACCTGCAACCAACCGTTACAGGTATTGTTAAACTTTTTTCCTTTATTATTTTCCTAAGATTAAAGCAGCGAATGCTAAACCTTCTAATAAAGCAGCGATAATAATCATCGCTGTTTGAATTTTTCCAGCAGCTTCTGGCTGACGAGCAATAGCGTCCATAGCAGATCCACCGATTTTACCTAAACCTAAACCTGCTCCGATTACTACTAAACCAGCTCCGATTAAATTAAGACTTCCCATAAGTATATATTAAAAAAATTAAACTTCTAAATTAAATAATTACATTTTCTTCTTCGTGTCCATGATCATCATGGTGATGATCCTGAACCGCCATACCGATAAACAATGATGATAACATTGTAAAGATAAATGCTTGTAAGAATGCTACTAAAATTTCAATAACCGAAATAAATAGTGTCAAACCTAAAGAGATTGGCATATCGGCATAGATATTCTTTCCTACGAAGATCATAGCAATCAAACTCATGATTACAACGTGACCTGCAGTAATATTTGCAAATAAACGAATTAATAATGCAAATGGTTTTGTTAATGTTCCTAAAATCTCAATTGGCATTAAGATAATTTTCATTGGAACCGGAACACCCGGCATCCAGAAAATGTGTCCCCAGTAATCTTTATTCGCACTGAATTGTGTAATAAAGTAGGTAAACAAAGCCAAACAAACAGTTACAGCAATATTTCCGGTAACGTTAATTCCAAGAGGTGTCATTCCTAAAAGGTTTAACAACCAGATAAAGAAGAATACCGTTAACAGGTAACCCATGTATTTTCTGTACTTTTTCTCTCCGATGTTAGGAATAGCAATTTCGTCTCTGATAAAAAGAATCAGCGGCTCTAAAACTCTTCCGAAACCTGTAGGGATTGGTCCTTTTTTGTATGATTTTGCCAAACCGGTGAACATCAGCAATAATAACGCCGATACTACCAACATTGACACAACATTTTTAGTGATTGAAAAATCTAACGGTTTTACGTTAGCCGGATGGTGGTGCTCATCATAAGTAATTGTACCGGCAGCATCTGTTTTATAGATTTTACCATGGTATAATTTATAATAGTTACCATCAACTTCCGCCACAGTTTCCCCGTGGTGTAATTTTGAAGAAGAGAATACCTTCAAGCCGTTATCAATTAAGATAACCGGCAAAGAGAAACCATAATGTTTACCTTCTTTTTCATCTGAAAAGAAAACAAAATCATGCGAATCCTGCAAGTGGTGTTCAATGTAAGCTGTTACTTTGTCTTTTGGATCCTGAGCTTCGTGCTCGTCTCCATGAGAAGCTTCATTGTGTGCTGCATCAGCAGTTACATGAGCCTCATGCGCCACTTCAGTTTTTACTTGAGTAGTGTCTACTACAGGGTTAGCTATAGCAACAGAAGAAAGCAGCCCTACAAAAGTTGCTAGAATAAATCTGACAGGTTTTTTTGAAATCACCATACCTTATTAAATATCTTAATTTTTACGGTCCTTAAATTTGGTGCAAAGGTACATTTTTAATTAATATTCCAAGATTATTGCCCCTCTTTTTTAGTGTATTTATGAATTTTTACTTCGTTTATTATTTCTTATTTAATAATCGTGAAGCTAAAACCACTTCTACCGCTAAAAAAGCAATAAAAATCATAAAAAAATTAATTTTCTCCATATAAGCACTCTCGGTATTGTCCTGAAGCACCGGTAACAGAAAAATATAACTTAACGCAAACTTAATACTGATTAGGACCAGAAAAACAAAACCTAACTGTTCGGGTTTTGTTTCGTTTATTTTTATTAAAATGAAAAGTAATACCAAAGAGAGGATAAAGAAGAACAGGTACACGGTATACACCGGATAATGAAATGCCTGATACGTTTGAGAAGGAATACCGAATTGAAATATCAGAATGTGTAAAAGCGCCACTGCGGGCATAATCTGAAACAAACGAAGTATTACATCATATTTTTTCCTGCTCATGAATTTTAATTTATTTATTTAATTGATTTACCTGCCTTATCACATTATAAAGCGCCACAAAAACACCTAACAACGTCAGGATTTTTACATATAAATCATTGGGATTCGGGTATTTGTCATCAAGCCAGCCGCCTAAATATGCAAACGCAAAAATTATTATCCCCATCTGGAACGGGATATTAATTAGTGCCAGCCACTTATTACGCGATTTTTTCTCCTGATCCTGATTCATCTTTAGCGATTGTTTTTACCACATTGCGCATCACACAGGACGCACTGAAATCGGCACCGGGTTCTACAGCAAGTTTCCCCACTATAGCTTCCCCTTTAATGGAGGCCTTGGATTTAATATTCAGAATATCGGTCACTTCGATTTTTCCGTTGAATTTCCCTTCAATATCGGCTGTTTTACAGGAAATATCTCCTGTAACACTACCGGCAGGGCCAATAACCAACCGACCTTTTGACGTAAAATTTCCAATCAGATGTCCGTCAAGTCTAAAATCGGCCTGAGAAATAATATCCCCTTTTATTGTAGTTCCTTCAACAATTCTATTGGTTTTCCCGAGTAAATCGGTATAGGATTTTTGTGGTTTATCAAACATGACTTATTTCTTTACAGAACAAAGTTAGGGAATAGTTTTATAATAGCCGCAATGCTCCTGCTAATGTGGGAGCATTGTGATTTTACTTATTTCAGCGTGGCCTTATAGGCTTCCAGATTTTTTTTGATCTGGATTACTTTATAATCTTCATTGGAAACAACAAATGGTGTTTCTGTTACTTTATAACCTTTAAAGTCTTTCAGCACACTTATTGTTGACTGTGCGGCTTCTTTACTGGAGAACCCGTGAACAATAACAAAGCTTTTATCGGCTGTGTACACATCGTTCGATAAGGTGATTTTATCACTGCTTCGGTCTGTGATGTATTTTTGCAGCTTGTCTGTCAGCACTTTTGTTTTGGCATCATTCGGATACGGAATTTCAAAGACCAGTTTCCAGCTCATCGGAGTTCCTTTACCCAGTTCCAGTTGTTCCAGTTTTGGGATATCGGTTTTAACCAGCACTTCCGCCTGTTTTCCTTCTTCGGCATTCGGATAGTTCAGCGCAACAAAGTTCAGGGCTTTTTTATATTCTTCCAGTCCTTTTAGTCGTCCTAACGTGTTTGCTTTTAAAAGTTCAAATTTCGGAACCATTTCGTCGCCGTTAAAGTTCTCGATAACCGGATCCAGCTGACTCAATACTTCCTGCAGCTGTCCTTTTTCATATTGTTTGAACAGGTTGTTGTACACTTCTGTCGGACTACCTGCAATAGCAGCATCAGACGCATTGTTCAATAATATCTGGGCATAACGGCTATCCGGATATTCGGCCAGGATTTGCTGTTTCATGATTTCGGCTTTTGCCGGATCGATGATCTCGTATATTTTGAACAAGTTGTATTTTGCCGGCAGGACCAAACGTTCTTCCGGTTTATTGACCAGCAGTTTCTCCAATTTGGCAGCCGCCAGTTTGTATTCTTTAAATTTCTCTTTGTAAATCGTTCCCAGCTGGAAATAGGCAAAGTTGCGTTCTTTCGCCAGGCTGTCCAGTACTTTTTGCTCTGTAGGCAATTGTTTGATATAGAAATCCGGAGTATAACGTTCATCCTCCATTTTTGTTTTCGGATTTTCATCTACAACGGCGACATCCTGATTGTCTTTATTGTCTTCTTTATCAATACTTTCCTGGGTAGACCAACGCCAGTTGTCTTTTAAAGCTCTGTTCCCCCATTTTTTCTTAAATTCACTTCTTCCGTAAGCAACGGTTGACGGGTTATAGAAATAAAAGGTATTGGTCCCCGATCCGAGATTTGCAGCACTTTTAACAATACCGTTCTTTTTTTGTGTGTCTTCATCAGATGGCGGCAGCTGTTTGGACATCATTTGCATTGCCTCACTTTTCGAGGAAACATCCGAATTAGCCATACTTGCCGACTGTCCGTCGATAGCACCGCCGTTTTCGGCAATGTTTTTTGCTTTCTCTGCTTCCAGCGCTCTTTTGGCATCTTCTATTTTCAGCTTTTCAATATAAGCCTCATAATAGTTTCGCTGGTCGTTAGCATTTAATCCGGTTACATATAAGATACTGTCATTTACCCTGGCAATTCCTTCATATTTGATAACGTCATTAAGGTTTTCTCTTTTTTTCTTAATGGCAATAAACTCTCTTGTTTTCGGGTTTAGTTTTGACATTGTACTGTCATAGTATTGTCCGGCTACAAGGTATTTTGCATCGTCAAAATAGATTTCTGCCAAATTGCGGTAATTGGAAGCGATCAGGTAGTTGTCCTGCGATATCGAACGCAGGGATTTATTGTAGAATTTTTTTGCCTGTACTTTTTTATCCTGTTTGTCATAAAACAACGCAACCTGGTGATTGATCACATCCAGATACGGCCGGTTTTCACGATCTTCTGCCAGTTTTCCAAACTTTTCAAGGAATGCCAGCGTGTCTCCGGCTTTGTAATCAAATTGCGCGGCCTGTTTGGCGTGTGCCTGAATAACATAACGGCGCGGCGATTTTCTTCGCATGTCAATAACCGACTGAAAAGAGGCAAACGCGCTGTCAGGATAATTCAAATCGCCATACAACTGTCCTAAGATAAAATGGTATCTTGCTTTTTCTTCGTTGTGTTTTGTTAAATTCCGGGCTGTTTTCAGGTTAACCACAGCACTGTCAATGGAACCCAGATTCATATATGCCTGTGCCAATATCGCATTGGCATCTGCCTGAACCTGTCCTTTCAGTTTGTTGTCTTCCAGTAGTTTTTTCAGGTTTTTGATCGCTAACGCTTCATTTTCCAGACGAATATTGGTTTTTTCTCTCCAGACTTTCGCTTCATATATTTTATCACTATTGGAATATTTATACAGGATATAGTTGAATGCTTCCAAAGCCGGAATGAACCGATTGTCATAATACCGGGCTTTTCCAAGCAGTAAGTGGGCTTCATCCATCTGAGGGTTTTTCTCGCCTCCGTCTATATACATGGAGTGTTTCTGAATGGCTTTGATAGCCTTCGTTTCTGCTCTGTCAAAATTTGCATTCTTTGCCTGTCCGGGTAATACTCCGGCTTCAATATCCTGCATACGTTCAACGGGCAGCACTTCCCAAAAATTATCTTTATAGGTTCCTTTTAATTCTTCTACTCCTTTATCGAAAGCGACCCCGCCGTTATATAAAATATTATATTCGGCAGTAACGGCATGATAATTTCTTCTTACAAGTGAGTTTTTCTTTGTGGAACAGGCCCACAGAAAAAGAAAAAGTCCAACGCCAAAAGCGTATCTGAATATCTTGGTTTTCAATATAAAAACGTTTTTAGTTCTTTAACTTCCAATTTCTTTTTTTAGTATAAAGAGAGGTAAAAATACGTTTCTTTTTGATATGTGGAAAATTTGACCTTAAAAAAGGGTTAAAAGAAAAAGAAATCCCCCGAATAACCGGGGGATAAAGTGTTATACTGCAAAGAATTCTTCAAGCTCCTGAAGGGTTTCTGCCGTGGTGTGTATGTCTTTTACCACCCTCCCTTTTTCAAGAGCAACGATACGGTCGCTCACCTCGATCGTGTGCAACAGGTCGTGGCTTGATACTAAAACCGTTACATTTGGATTAGCGGCCAGTTCCTTGATTATTTTTTTCAGACGGATCTGCGTTGTCGGATCCAGATTCGCAAACGGTTCGTCCAGAATAATAACTTCCGGGCTTCCGATTAATGTGGCAATAATACCCACTTTTTTCTGGTTTCCTTTAGACAAATCCCGCAGGTATTTTTTATTATTCAGAATTTCTCCGTTAAAGAAATCTTCGTGCTTTGCCAAAAGCGCATCCACATCGGCTTTATTTTGTCCGCGTAATTCCCCGATAAAATAGAAATATTCTTCCGGTGTTAAGTACCCGATCAGGAAGCTTTCATCGAGAAAAGCTGCCGTAAATGGTTTCCAGGCTTCACTGTTGTTCACCTGAACCGAGTTGTTTATGATGTGTCCTGTTGACGGTTGGATCAAATCCAGCAACAGGCTGAAGAATGTTGTTTTCCCGGCACCGTTATTTCCAACTAATCCAAAGCTCTCTCCTTTTTTAATTTCAAGGTTTTCAATGTTCAATACGGTAGTACCGTTATATGTTTTTGATAGATTCGTTACGTGTATCATTATCTATACTTTATTTAATTAATAGCTTAATTTTTCTGTTTGTAGGCTGCAAGGGTTTTGTACTTCTCCGTTTTATAAACGCGTTCAATAATTGCAAACACTTTGTTTCTAAAAGCAAAACCGATAACACCGGCCGAAGCAACCAGTATAAATCCAAAAGTGGATCCCAAGGTATAATGCCCGATGGCATATAACAATAACGGCAATGCAATTTTTGGCAGTGCCAGCAGTAAGCTTTTGACATTAAAAGCCTGTTTGTCGCCAAATGCGTTTTTACTTGTTGACAGGTCAATCGGTGTTTTAACATAAGCACCGGCCCAAAGTACAACATGGGCATTTACCCCTAAATTGTAGATGGCTCCCACAAGAATAGCAGCATAAACTTCCCAGCCAAAATACAGGTAGAAAGAAGCCAGTACTGTTGAAATTACCGTGGCAATCACCATTAGCCACCACTTCGAATTCAGATAATCCCTGTATTTGATATTCTGGCTCATCATTAAAGGATAATAAGCACTGTCCCAGCTTGGCACAAACTGTCCGAAGTTTAGCAAGAAACCACCGGTAACAAAAATTCCCGCGAAAATTTTCCAGTGTGGTGCACTATAGCTTTCAATCCCATTTGAGAAAAACAGCAGCCCGTAAAACAGGAATACCACACTCATGATGATGGTCATTTTGGAACGCTTGTTTCTTTTCAGAAGTTTGATATCGTTTTTAAGAAAGGTTCCCAAAGTTCCGAATTGGTTTAACCAGGTCAGGTTTTCTGTTCTGGCAATTTCGTGTTTCAGCTCTAATCCGGCATCTAAATACAGATTCTTTTTAAAATATCTAAACGTAATTTCATACAAAATACCACAAAGGATTACCGGAACGATTACCAGCCATTTCATCTCGTACAATCCCATAAAAAAGCTTCGGGTATACTGAGTGATATCAAACAGGTTATAATATTGTGATCCTGCAATTACAACGATAAGGCCAATTATGATATAAAGCAGCAGGTCCTTTTTATTAATGAGTATGTTTAAGTAGTTGTTTGCCAGGATCAACAGGATCATTCCCAAAAACCAGCAGCTAACTCCCAAAGGATCAAAACCTTCGATAAACAATACTACCGAAAAAGGAACCAGAAAGAACAGGTGCAATACATTAAAAAATGAAATCGCTGTTTTTCCTAACGTATAATTGACAATGCTGTTTTTCCTGATATTGATAAAAAGCAATGGTTTAATATTCATTACCGGCGTTTTTTGCAGGAAAAACCGCATTATTAAATCTCCAAACAAATAGTAAATAATAAAGGTATTGACTACCGGAAACGGTTTCATCTGGCTTTCCTCAAGGATATAATACAGGGCAGCCCCTAATATTAAAAACAATGCGATAAAATATAACCCTGCTAAAATCATGAAAATCTTGAGCACCAGATTCGATGTGAATGAGGCGGATCGCAGGAATGATTTCCACTCTAAAGTGATAAAATGTTTTAACATGAAATTTATACTGTTTTATTTAAGGTTAGATGCGGCTTTATATCTTTTGTTACATATTATTTTATAATCTGATGCTTTTTAACAATTTCATTCATTTCTTCCTGAAATATTTTAGGCAGTATTTTCATACGAATATATAGGAAAAGGTATAGCAATACCAGCAGTATCGAGAATAGTAAAATGGTCCGGAATCCCATTTCGATCTTATTCATTATCTGGTATATAATATTAAAACCATTGCTCAGAAAGAGCAGCGGAAATGAGAAATAAATATTCTTCATGATACTTTCCAGCAGCCATTTTTTACCGGTTATTTTCTGCTGTTTTTTATTTTTCTTCAGCCATAAAAACGCGGCTATTCCTTCTATAAAAAAGGTTATGACAAACAGTCCCAAAATACTGTAATCAGGATAATGGCTGCGGTTCAGTAACTGGAATACCACATAAACGGTTGCTATGACGAGGATAATTTTGGGCAATCTGAAAAAGCGTCTGAATTCTGCTAAAATCCTGCGGTTGTACTTTCCGGTTAATGCTGCCTGTCTTTCCTCCAGAATTGTTGTAAAGCCGAAAACCCCAAATTTCCGGAATTCGATTTTTAAGGCTTCATCAAAAGAGATTTCCGGATCAATAGCCCACTGTGCTTCAATTGCATTTGCCAAATGGTCTACCAGCTCCGTTTGTACGTCATAATATGCCACATAATGCTGACCGGTAAAAGCATATAGTTTTTCTATTTCTGTTTCATCTACCCTTCGGTCTGCCGTTTTGCCTGTATTCATCTTTTATACTATTCGATTATATTTGAAAATTGGGCTTTACCAGCACCTGCATGTTCTTAATAAATGTTTCCAATTCTGCCAGGCGGTTAATGGTTTCCTGTTCTCCGCTTGCTGTCAGCCTATAATATTTCCGGAGCCTGTTGTCTACTTTTTCCATTTCCACATCCAGAAAACCTTCTGCTTCCAGTTTGTGCAGCGCCGGATACAGCGCTCCTTCGGTAACATTCAGGTCGCCTTTGGTGATTTCCTTTACTTTTTGCGTAATTTCATAACCATACATCCTGCCGTTTTCTTCCAGCAACCGCATGATAATTGTATTCAGGCTGCCTTTATATAATTGTGAATTCTTCATTTCCTGATTTTTTCCGATTCGAATATACATAATTTTCTTATGCATAAGAGTCCTGAGTATTATTTTTTTGCAAAAGGGATTTATCAAAGGCTATAGGTTTAGTACATTTGCAGCATAAACAATTGTAAACATGTCAACATTTCATTCTTTATTAATAAAAGAAGTCAGAAGAGAAACCGCACAGGCTGTTTCTGTTTCTTTTGATGTTCCGGAAAATTTAAAATCTGAATACCAATTTATCGCCGGTCAATACATTAATATAAAATATTCCCAGGACGGAAAAGAGATCCGCAGAGCCTATTCCATCTGTTCCTCTCCCACCAGCGGTGAATTGCGTGTAGCGATTAAAGCGGTTTCGGACGGTTACTTTTCGAGAATAGCAAATGAAAAATTAAAAGAAGGTGATCGTATTGAAGTTGGCGTTCCGGAAGGAAAATTTACTTTTGAACCCAAACCGGACAATCAGCGCAATTATGCTGCATTTGCTGCCGGAAGCGGTATCACACCGGTTATGTCTATCATACAGGCTGTTTTAGAAGGAGAACCAAACAGTACTTTTGTTCTGGTTTACGGAAACAAATCGCCAGAGGATACTATTTTTTATAAAAAACTGCATGATTTACAACTGCAATACGTAGGTCGTTTCTTTGTACACTATGTATTCAGCCAGGCTAAAGCCGAAGATTCCATTTTTGGAAGAATTGAGCGTTCTACCGTTAATTTTGTAATCAAGAACAAACATGCTTCGCTAACATTCGCTAAATATTATTTGTGTGGTCCGGAAGAAATGATTGCGACCGTAAGCGGTGTTTTAAAAGAGCAGAATGTTCCTGAAAAAGATATTAAGTTTGAGCTTTTCACAACATCCTCTACAGAAACTAAAATTGAAAATACTTTAGGCGGGCATACTAAAATCACGGTTTTGGTTGACGATGAAGAGGTTACTTTCGAAATGGCTCAAAAGCAAACCATTCTTGAAGCAGCTTTAAAACAAGGTGTTGATGCCCCATATTCCTGTCAGGGCGGTATTTGCAGCAGCTGTCTGGCAAAAATAACAAGTGGCAGCGCCGAAATGCGAAAAAATTCCATCTTAACCGACAAAGAAATTGCCTCAGGATTAATTTTAACCTGTCAGGCACATCCAACATCCAGTGAAATCTATATCGATTACGACGATGTATAATATAAAGCATAAAAAAACGCCCTTAGAACTAAGGGCGTTTTTTTATGCTTATTCGTTATAATACCGATTCAATTTTAGCGATCACGCTTTCCGGCGAAATGGTGTGCATCACGTCTTCATATCCTTCTACCGTTTTATTTCCGTAAACAGACGTTGGCAGCAACGGATAACGGGTTCTGTCCGGAATCAGTGAGTTTTCCATCGGCTGGTTAAACGGCTGGAATCCGGCATAAGGATGGGTTGCTCCCCAAAGGGTGATCACCTTTATTCCTAACATTGCAGCAATATGACCGTTTCCGGAATCCATACTGACCATAACATCGAGATTACTGATTACTTCCATTTCCTGTGGTAATTTCAGTTTTCCGGCAACCACGATTATATTTTCCTGTCCTTTGCTTAATTTGTTCAGGCTATCCACTTCATCCTGTCCGCCGCCAAAAAGAAAGATCGTATAGTCTTTGTTTTGCGCCAGTTTATCAATTACCTGCTGTATTAAATCCAGCGGGTACATTTTTGTTTCATATTGTGCAAAAGGGGCAATTCCAATCCATTTCCCGTTTTTTGTTCCCGCAACCTCAAGGCTCATGGCGCTGAGTTCTTTTTTTGCCGGAAAAACAGGGTGTTGCAGATCAATCGGGAAACCGAGTTTTTTAAACGCCAAAGCATGTCGTTCGAAAGTAGACAGCAGGGGTTTGAAAATTTTGTTTTCGGCTCTTGTCAGTTCCTCTTTCTCTTTTCTTCCCTTGTCCATAAACGTTACTCTTTTTCCGGTTAAGGCAAATAACTTACGGATAACTTTCGAGCGGATTGCATTGTGCAGATCGGCTACAGCATCGGCTTTTAGTTTTGTCAGGTCATAGAACAACCGCAACAGACCGGTAGGTCCTTCGTGTCTTCCCTGCAGATCAACATTAAAAAACGCAACGCCGGGAATATCTTCAAAAAAGGGCTTGAAAAACGGCCTCGATACCACCGTGACTTTCACATCGGGATATTGGGAAACAAAAGCCCGCAGCACCGGTGCGATCATGGCAACATCGCCCATTGCTGAAAGTCTTATTACTAAAATGTGTTTAATTTTAGACATGTGCCTTAAGGCTACTTTTTATTCTGGTACAAAACCGGGTTCAACTCATCGTCATTGTACATCTTCATTTGTTTGTACACCTTCATGTACTTATCACCGTTTTCAATGTCGGTTAACAAATCATCAATAGCAGTGGTCAGATCTTTTTTCTGTTCCAATAAAACGTTTAGTTTTTCCTGGCATTTTGCTCTATGTTCTTCGCTGGCTTCTTTACGATTTGCTTCTTCATTCATGTGGTAAATTTTCAATGCCAGTATCGACAAACGATCCAGTGCCCAAGCCGGACTTTCGGAGTTGATTTTTGCCGTTGGTTTTACATTTACTGTTGCAAACTTCTGAAGAAAATAACTGTCGATATATTCTACCATATCCGTTCTTTCCTGGTTGGATGCATCGATTCTTCTTTTTAAAATCAAGGCTGCTTCCGGATTAATCTTCGGGTCACGGATAATGTCTTCAAAATGCCATTGAACCGTATCAATCCAGTTTTTCAGATATAATAAATGTTCAATTTTATCTTTTGGATAAGGGTTATTTATGGGTTGATCGACATTATCAAACTTATGATAATCGGTGATACTTTCCTCAAAAATAGAAAAGGCAAATTGTGAAAACATAGTTTAAATTTTATTTACAAATATAGTTTTTATACTTTTATCCTACTAATACAAATTTTACACTAAATGCGCATTCATTATATTTCCGAAAACAACAGTATTCTCAATCATTTTTTATCTCAAATCCGCGATGTAAATGTCCAGAAAGACAGCATGCGTTTTCGTAAAAATATAGAACGTATTGGTGAAGTCATGGCCTATGAGCTAAGCAAGATCCTAACTTATAAAGAGGTTAATATCCAAACGCCGCTGGGCATCAAAAAAACGACCGCTTTAGAAGACAATGTTGTTTTGTGTTCCATTCTGAGAGCCGGTCTGGCATTGCATACCGGGTTTATGAATTTCTTTGATGATGCCGAAAACGGCTTTGTGTCGGCAATGCGCCATCACCCGAATAACGACGATTATTTTGATATTTTAGTAGAGTATCAGGCCGCTCCTTCTTTTGAAAATAAAAACCTGATTCTGATTGATCCGATGTTAGCCACCGGACAGTCGCTGGTTGCTGTTTTCAATAAATTAATGACTGCCGAAACGCCTAAAGAAATTCACATTGCCGTAGTTATTGCTACTCCGGAAGGAATTGCCTATCTGGAAAATAACCTGCCGGATAACTGCCACCTTTGGGTAGCGGCTCTGGACGAAGGCCTGAACGAAAAAAATTATATTGTTCCGGGATTAGGTGACGCCGGTGACCTGGCTTACGGCAGCAAATTATAATACCTGGGCAAAAAAGATAAAGAAACTAATGGCTACAAGGGAATACAATACGCCTTCTCTTGTCCATTTGTTATCGATATTTTCTATAAAATTAGTTCCCATAACCGCTAACGGGAAAAAGGTAAAAGCCAGAAAACTGTTGTTTTTACTTGACGACAATACATAAATCCCGACTCCTAATAAAAAGGAAAAAAGAATTTTCTTGTATGACGACTGCATATTCAGCGGACGGTTGGAAAGTGCCAGCAACTGCGTGGCAAAAAACAGTACCGCTATCGATGAAAAAAGTGCCAGGGCAATGTTCTGGTATACGTTTTCAAAATAGGTAAAATCAAAACTGATATAGGCTTTCTCCATTACTAAAAGCAACAGGTTCTTGTCCCATACTATTACCGCAAAAACAAAAATTATCAGCACTGTAAACAGGGCAATAAACGGAATGATCCAGTTGCGATAATCTCTCGAAACGTGGAAAATAATGGACACAAATACTAAAATCAAAAAAAGGATACTCCAGAAATGAAATAGTGTCGCCACAAATATCCATAACGACGCATCAAAGATTTTTTCTTTCGGGGTTATTAACGACTGCAACGAAATTAAGCGTCGAAGCGACAACAGTATAAAAAAGTTCGCAATTATGATATTGGTGTTTATTAAAACCGACGGAAACAGGATCAGAAAAAGCAGAAACAGAAAGGGTGTATAACTGTTATCTTTTGTCAATCCGTTTCTTTTACTGATGAATCTTACTAAAAATAACGACCCTAATAGCAATAAGAATGAACCTACTTTTTGAACCACTGTTGTATAGTGTTCCATCCAGCTCAGGTCCTTAGTTTGGTATAAAAAGTAAAATAAAACTAGCAATAAACTAATTAAAGCATAATTTAACGGTCTAGATTTATTAAAAAGACTTGCTATCATGTAGATATTTTATATTTTTGTGACTGTAAATATAATACTTAAACAAAAATGAAAGCATTTTTTGAAGGAATACAGTACTTATTCGTAGACATATTATTCGCTCCGATGGATTGGATGAGACAATTGGAATTAACAAACTGGTGGGCTGCAAATCTTTTAAACTGGATTTTCATCATCATCTGTTGTGGTGCTACTTATTACTGGGTTAAAGAATTAAAAAGTCACAAAGATAAGGGTGAGGATGCTCAGGATACTACAGCCCATTCGTTCTTGAAATAATTTACAGGTCGAAACCGATATCTTTTCTAAAATACATCTTATCAAAATTTAGTTTTGCTATATTTTGGTAAGATTTTTTTATGGCTTCCTGGAAGCTGTCTCCATAGGATGTTACGGCAATTACTCTTCCCCCGTTCGTGACAACCTGGTTATCTTTTAAAGCTGTTCCTGCATGGAAAACGATAGAACCTTCCACATTTTCCAAACCGGAAATTACTTTTCCTTTTTCATAGTCTTCCGGATAGCCGCCTGAAACGACCATGATGGTTGTAGCACTTCGCGGATCTATTTCCAAATCCACCTGATCCAGTGTTTGTGTCGCTACCGCTTTGAATAGCTGTACCAGATCCGATTGCAGTCTTGGCATAACCACTTCTGTTTCCGGATCACCCATACGCACGTTATATTCAATTACATACGGTTCGTTTGCTACATTGATCAGACCGATGAAAACAAATCCTTTATACGGAATACCGTCTTTCTGCAATCCGTCAATCGTTGGTTTTACAATCCGGCTTTCAATTTTTTCCATTAAAACAGCGTCTGCAAAAGGTACTGGCGAAACCGCTCCCATTCCTCCGGTATTCAATCCGGTATCGCCTTCTCCGATTCGTTTGTAGTCCTTTGCTGTTGGCAGTACTTTATAGTTTTTACCGTCTGTTAAAACAAAACAGCTCAGTTCGATACCGTCCAGAAATTCTTCGATAACAACTTTTGCACTGGCACTTCCAAATTTTTCATTAACCAGCATGTTGCGCAGTTCTTCCTGAGCTTCTGCCAGATCCTGAATAATCAGAACTCCTTTTCCGGCTGCCAAACCATCTGCTTTTAAAACATACGGCGGTTTTAATGTTGTTAAAAAGACACAGCCCTGTTCTACGGTTTCTTTTGTAAAACTGTCGTATGCCGCTGTCGGGATATTGTGTTTTACCAAAAATTCTTTGGCAAATTCTTTACTTCCTTCCAGCTGTGCCCCGATTTTTGACGGTCCGATTACCGGAATGCTCTGTAAAGCTTCATCATTCTGGAAATAATCGTAAATCCCTTTTACCAACGGATCTTCCGGACCTACCACTACCATTTCGATGTTTTCCGCTAAAACAAGTTGCTTAACCGCTTCAAAATCGTTCGGATTGATGTTTACATTGACCGCTATTGATGCTGTTCCGGCATTTCCGGGTGCAACAAATAGTTTGGAACAGTCTTTACTTTGCAGCATTTTCCAGGCTAAAGCATGTTCTCTTCCTCCTGAACCTAATAATAAAATTGTCATTTTGTTGTGTTGTTATTTGAAAGGTCAAAAATACTCCGTTTTGAATGGAAAATATAATTTTCGCTGTAAAAAGTTTCTTTCCCTTTAAGTAGCGTTGTTTGTTTTTTTAACTTTGGTAAAATTATTGGTCATTGTGCTTAAACTATTCGATTTATCTTTGAAATTCAGCGGCTTCCCTATGAAAGAAGCCAATTTGGAATTTGACAGGACGCTTGCCGTTCCGGAACACGAGTATGCCGGTTTCATTTTTTCGAAACAGAAGGAAATTGTTGATTTTCACCTTAAGCACAATCCATTTTACCAACAGCTTTACGGGAAAAAGGTGTTTGAAAACTGGGAAGATTTGCCGGTACTGACAAAAAAAGAGTTACAGCAACCTTTGCAGCAGCGCCTTGCGGAAGGATATACCTTAAAAAACACGTTTGTGAACAAAACTTCCGGTTCCAGCGGTGATCCGTTTATTTTTGCCAAGGATAAATTTTCGCACGCCATTACCTGGTCTTCCTATTTTTACCGGTTTGGCTGGTTTGGCATTGATTTTAATCATTCCTACCAGGCCCGTTTTTACGGGATTCCATTGGATCCCATCGGTTACCGGAAAGAGCGGATCAAAGATTACCTGAGCTGTCGTTTCCGCTTTCCGATATTTGATTTATCGGATGCTTTTCTCAAAAAAATACTGTTTCACTTCAAGACTAAAAAATTCGATTATATCGACGGTTATACCAGTTCGATCGTATTGTTTGCCAAATTCTTAAAGTCAAAGAATATCATTCTAAAAACTATCTGCCCTACTTTAAAAGTCTGTATGGTTACTTCGGAGATGCTTTTTGAAGAGGATAAGGTTTTACTGGAAAAACAATTCGGCATTCCCATTGTAAATGAATACGGCGCTTCGGAGCTGGATTTAATTGCTTTTCAGAATCCGGAAGGAGAATGGCAGGTTAATACAGAAACTTTATATGTTGAAATACTGGACGCTGATAACCGCCCGGTTCCTAACGGACAGGAAGGCCGCATTGTGATTACTTCTCTTTACAATAAAGCGCACCCCTTTATCCGTTATGATATTGGCGACATTGGCATACTGGATGAAAAGAGTACTCCTAAAAAAACGCTTTTAAAAACACTGGTTGGCAGAACCAACGATATTGCGGTTTTACCCAGTGGTAAAAAGTCGCCGGGACTTACCTTTTATTATGTTACCAAAAGCGTTATTGAAGATGACGGAAATGTAAAAGAGTTTATTATCCGGCAGCTCAAAACGGATACCTTTGAAATTGACTATGTGAGCGATCATGTATTAACCGCTTCACAAATTCAAAAAATTGAACAGGCAATCGCGCTTTATTTAGAACCCGGTCTGTTGTTTATTTTTAATCAAAAGGCTTCATTAGAGAGAACCAGCAGAGGAAAACTAAAGCAGTTCCAGTCGTTACTGTAGCTTTTCGGTATATCGCGGTTTGATCAGCAGCTGTACAAACAGGAATCCTGCCATACATGCCAGCGCTTTGATTGCATTTAGTTTATGAAAATCGCGATATACATAGAAATTATGTTTGAGCAGTTTCCATTTTGAAGCAGAGATAGAATCTTTCCGGATCCTGTAGCAGGCAAGACTTTCCGGAACCGGATAAGCTGTTTTTATTTTTGCTAAAACCGTTAGCCATAACATCCAGTCCTGTCGTTTCCGAAAGGATGGGATCGGAATTTTTCCGAAATAGTCTGTGTCGTAAATTCCGGTAAGGTTCCCGATAAAGTTGCAGAAGAACAGTTGCCGGTAAGACAGTTTTACCGGAGCTTTGATTCTCCTGTTTAAAGAGGCACCATGCTCATCAATGCAATCGTAAAAAGAAAAGGTAAACGGCAGTTTGTTACTTTCCATGAAGGCGAGCTGCTTTTCCAGTTTTTCGGGTTTCCATACATCGTCGGCATCCAGAAAAGCAATATATTTTCCGGTTGCTTTTTCCACCGCATGGTTTCTGGCTTTCCCGGCACCTGAATTTTCCGTAAGGGAGCATAATTTAATACGGTTGTCCTGTGCTGCAAAGGATGTGACAATCCGGGTTGTTTCATCCGAAGAATGGTCATCAACAATAATCATTTCCCAATTTTCACAGGTCTGATTCTGAACCGAAAGTATGGTTTCGCTAATGTAGCGTGCGGAATTAAATGCAGGGGTTATTATGGAGACCAAAGCCGGCATTAATAGGCTTTTTCGTCGCCTTTAACAGCGTTGTAAACGGTAAGGAATATGATTTTAAGATCCAGCAGCAACGACCAGTTTTCAAGGTAAAAGATATCGTATTTTACCCTGTTGATGATGTCGTAGTTGTTTTCTACTTCACCCCGGTACCCGTTCGTTTGTGCTAATCCGGTAATTCCCGGCTTGATAAAGTGTCTTACCATAAATTTGTCAACACTTCTGGCATACATTTCGGTATGGCTCACCATGTGTGGTCTTGGTCCCACCACCGACATATCACCCAGCAATACATTGAAGAATTGCGGTAATTCGTCAATACTTGTTTTACGGATAAACCGTCCTATACGGGTGATCCGCGGATCGTTTTTGGATACCTGTTCCAGATCGGCTATTTCATTAGGACGCATCGAACGGAATTTATAGCAGTTGAATTCCTTGTAATTCAATCCGTTCCTTTTTTGTTTAAAAAAGATCGGTCCCTTGGATTCCATTTTAATAAAAATTGCCAGTAATGGCGTGAGCCATGATAACAATCCTAAGATGATGAATGACGCAAAGAAAATATCAAATATTCTTTTTATAATTTTATTAAGAGATTTATCTAAGGGAATATTACGCATGGAAATAATTGGAATATAGCCGTAATAATCAAAAACTAAATTTCTGGATAGAATTTCTTTACTATCAGGCAAAAATTTCAAAATCTTAAGATTATTGTCGGTGAAATCAACGAATTGATTAACTTCTTTATTTGTTAAATCGGACAAGGAGCAATAAATCTCATCTACATTTTTATCCAATACAAATTGAAGACACGCTTCAATGTTTTCTTCCTTGTTGCTTACATTGAACACCTTTTCCAGTTTATAGCCGTAGTCGGGATTGTCGTTAAAAAAGTCTTTTAACTGGACTACATTTTTACTATGGCCGACAATAACAACTCTTCTGAAGTTTCCTCCGAAAACAACCCGGAATCGTTTCAGGAAGTAAAAAACGGCCAGCTTGAACAAGGCTATTAATGCGATGGAAATAGTGGTGTATTTAATGGTCGCCGATGGTTCCGTATATTTTGAAAAATATCCGATATAGGCAAAACTAAGCACCAAAAACAACAGGTATTGTTTTAAAATTTTTCCTAAAATCTCTATTGCTTTGGTGTAGCGGTAAACTTCATAAAAACCAATATTAAAAGAGACGATGATCCAGGCGATACTGATAAAGATATTATAAAAACATCCTATTGTTTGCGGCAACAGGAATACCGTTAATACATTGATAATAATCAAGTCTAACAAATAGGAAAACGGTCTAATATATCCGGAATATCGGCCTGTATTTCTACGCACTAAAATATATATTTTGAGAAATCTTTATGCTCTTCTTTTAATAACTCTTCTGTTGATAAAGACCTGAAATAATCATAGGTTATCTTCATTCCTTCTTCTCTGGAAACTTTTGGCTCCCAGCCCAATATTTCTCTTGCCTTTGTAATGTCCGGCTGACGCTGTAAAGGGTCATTTACAGGTAGCGGATGGTAAACCACCTTTTGTTCGGTACCGGTTAGTTTGATAATTTCTTCGGCAAAGTCTTTGATCGTGATCTCATCCGGGTTTCCGATATTAACCGGTAAAGCATAATCCGAATGCAATAGTCTGAAAATCCCTTCTACCTGATCGTCTACATAACAGAAAGAACGGGTTTGCGAACCATCGCCGAAAATAGTAAGATCTTCACCTCGCAATGCCTGTCCGATAAAAGCCGGGATTACACGTCCGTCGTTTAATCGCATTCTCGGTCCGTAGGTATTAAAGATTCGTACGATTCTGGTTTCTACACCGTGAAAAGTGTGGTAAGCCATCGTTATGGATTCCTGGAAACGTTTTGCTTCATCATAAACGCCTCGCGGACCAATGGTATTTACATTTCCATAGTATTCTTCCGTTTGCGGGTGCACCAAAGGATCTCCATATACTTCTGAGGTGGATGCAATTAAAATCCTGGCTTTCTTAACACGGGCCAATCCTAAAAGATTGTGGGTTCCCAAAGAACCTACTTTAAGGGTTTGAATCGGAATTTTTAAATAGTCAATAGGACTTGCCGGTGAAGCAAAATGAAGTATATAATCCAGCTGACCCGGAACATGCACAAACTTTGTGATATCGTGATGATAAAACTCAAAGTTCTGGTCTTTAAATAAATGTTCTATATTTTTTAAGTCTCCGGTAATTAAATTATCCATTCCGATAACATAATATCCTTCTTTTATAAATCTATCACACAAATGAGACCCTAAAAATCCTGCAGCCCCTGTAATTAAAATTCTTTTCATTGTTGCCTTTTTACGGTTGCAAGATATAAAAATCCCGTGTTTTGATTCCATTAAAAATTAACAAACTTTAAGAATTAACACTAATTGCCTGCTCAATTTTTATTTCTTATCAAGAAAACCCTGTTTGTTTCGTTCTAAAATTTATATTTGCAGTACTTAATACTGTAGAATGATTCTATTTTATTAATATTACGGACACACAAAACAGTTAATCATATTGATTTTTCAATCAGTTTTACAACCTGATGTTGTTCGGTATTTCAAATATTCTTTGCTTTTGAACAAAGGAAGACTATTTTAGCGATTTGTTAATCTTCAGCATAGTGACGATTCTTAAATATTAAATAAAGGAATCACAATGACATTATTATGCTGACGATTTGGATTATCCCGTTAATTGAAAAAATTAACCGGACGGAAATTATCAAAATTTATGATTAAAGACATTACCTTTATTACCGTAAACTATGCCCCTGAAGATACAGCAATAGGTTTATATACATCCCAATTAGCGGAATTTTTAGTTACTAAAGGTTATAATGTATCTGTAATTACAGGATTCCCTTATTATCCCATGTGGAAAATTCCTGAGAACTACCAGGACAAACCCCGGTATTATACCGAGGTTATTAATGGGGTTACCATTTACCGATACAAATTTTTTGTTCCGGAGAACAGAAACTTTTTTTATCGTACCTTACACATATTATCTTTTAATTTCGGAAATTTATTTAACCTGAAAAAGGTGCGAAAAGCCGATTTGGTTTTTTGTAATATTCCTTTTACAACCAATGTTGTACTGGGATTGTTTTTAAAATGGCGATTAAAAGCAAAATTGTGGACCTCCATTAAAGATTTTGAATTTGATGCGGCCTATGAGTCCGGATTACTAAAACAGAATGTGGTAACCAGGGTATTCAAAACAATTTTATACAAAATTGAAGCTTACCTGTTTACAAAGTCTGATATTATCAGTTCGATCAGTTTTAAAATGGTAGACCGGATTAAACAGAAAGCACCCAGAACAAATCCTGTTTTTTTCCCGGATTGGGTGGATGTTGATTTTATCAATCCGGAGAATTATAACCATCACAGCTATATTTCTAAAGATAAGTTCACGATTTTATATTCCGGAAATATCGGTCAGAAACAAAACTGGGAAGTTTATATTACTTTAGCGAAAAAGTTAATTGCACATCCGGATATTGAATTCATCCTAGTGGGTGAAGGGGCTTATAAAACAGAATTGTTAGCCCGCCTGGAACAGGAAGGGCTTCTTGGTTTTATTAAATATTATGAGCCGATTCCTTATGAGGATTTATCCGACTTGTTGTGCAGTGCCGATTTACACGTACTGTTTCAAAAATCGGATGTTATCGATTCGGTGATGCCGTCTAAAATACTGGGAATGATGAGCAGCGCACGTCCTTCGGTTATTACCGGAGATCTGAGCTCGGAAGTTGCCCGACATATTAATTCATCGCAGGGCTGGGGGTATTATACCAATGAGGATCCAGAATTAATACTGAATGCTATTCTGACCTTAAAAGAAGATAAAAATTTACAAACGGAAATAGGTAAAAAAGCACGAACTTACATGATAGAAAATTTTTCAAAAAATATGATTTTGAATTCTTTCATTGAAAAAATTGATACTTTATAATTATGAAAAAAATAATAGTTTTAGGTGGTGGTGGTTTCATCGGTGGTCATTTAGCCAAAAGATTAAAAAATGAGGGTAATTTTGTTCGTATCTGTGACATCAAAAACCACGAATACTTTTCACATGAAGAGATTTGTAACGAATTTATAAAAGGAGATTTAACCGATCCTGTTCTGGTAGCACAGGTAATTGACGAAGGTGTTGATGAAGTATACCAGCTAGCTGCCGATATGGGTGGTGCCGGTTATATTTTTACCGGAGAAAATGATGCCAATGTGATGCACAATTCTGCCATGATTAATTTAAATGTGGCAAAAGAGTCTGTCGTAAAAAAAGTGAAAAAGGTTTTCTATTCTTCTTCTGCCTGTATGTATCCGGAATACAACCAGCTGGATCCTTCCAATCCAAACTGTGAAGAATCTTCGGCTTATCCGGCCAATCCGGATTCGGAATACGGTTGGGAAAAACTATTCTCCGAAAGATTATTTTTAGCATTCAACAGAAATTACAAACTGGATGTGCGTGTTGCACGTTTTCACAATATATTCGGTCCTCAGGGAACCTGGAAAGACGGTAAAGAAAAAGCACCAGCTGCCATGTGCAGAAAAGTTGCCGAATCGGAAGCCGGATCTCAGATTGAAGTTTGGGGTGATGGTCAGCAAACAAGATCTTTCTTATATGTTGACGAATGTGTGGAAGCCGTTTTAAGATTGATGGAATCCGACTTTTTAGGACCTGTAAATATCGGTTCGGAAGAGATGGTTACGATTAATCAGCTGGCACAAATGGCAATTGACATTTCCGGAAAAGATATTACAATCAAAAATATTGACGGACAGGAATTTATTGATAAATACGGTTTCAAATGCCCTACCGGTGTTCGTGGCCGAAATTCCGACAACCGATTGTATAAAGAAAAAATCGGCTGGGAAGTTTCAGAACCATTACGTGATGGTATGGTCAAAACGTTTACCTGGATCAATCAGATGGTTCTGGAAAATAGTCCGAAAATCTAACAAAATAAAAAGCGCCATTTAAAAATGGCGCTTTTTATTTTATAGGTAATCCATTAATTTAAACTGCTTTATGCTTTACAGCCGGATTTCCTTTATATATTCCTTTCTCTGAAATACTTTTATATACTGATGATCTTGCTCCTACAATAACTTCATCTACAATTTCTACCCCAGGAGCCACAAATACATCTGTAGCCAACCAACATGAATCATTAATTATAATGGTTTTAGCATATATTGGAAAATCAATTTTGTCATAATCATGGGATCCCGTACAGATATAGCATTTTTGAGAAATTATAGTATTTGTACCTATAAATATCTCTCCTAAGCTGTATAAAACAACGTCATCCCCAATCCAGGAATAATCCCCTATTGTTACCTTCCAAGGGTACGTTACTTGTACCGAAGGACGAATAATTACCTTTTTCCCAATTTTAGCTCCAAACATTCTTAATAAAAAACGTCTCCAGCCATACATAAATTGAGGAGAGGGGCGAAACAAAAAGAAATGAATAAGCCACCATAGCTGAACAACTATCGCGTTACGCCCTCTAAAACCTTTTGGTAAATAAAATTCTTTTAATATATACATTTTTCCAACAATGTATTTGCGTTAATTATAAACTGCTCTTCAGTAAAATGCTTTTTTGAATATTCAATATTATAGATTCCTTTTTTCGCTATGATATTTGGATTAAAATACAACTCTTCTAATTTATTTGCTAAATCCAAAGCGTCATTTTTTTTACAAAAAACAGCATTTTCACTTTTACAAATATCAGCAATTCCTGCGTGATTAGTTGTTAAAATTAGATTTCCTAATGCCATTGCCTCTAAAATACTGATTGGCTGTCCTTCCATTTTATAGAACGTTGGCAAACAGAAAACGTTACTATCCCTTAAAAAATTCTTCTTTTCTTCACCATAAAGGACTCCTTTATAATCAATCTCGTTTTTTATAAATAACTCCGAAAGATCATTTTCGGTCACTAAATTTCCGGCAACTTTTAGATCTATATTTATTCCTTTCTTTTTATTTATCTCAATAGCTTCGATTAAGATATTTATCCCTTTTTCTTCAATCAAGTTACTCAAAAAAACCACCTTCAATGTTGAGTAGTCTTTTTTGTTTATTAATTCTTTTTCAGGTATCACTAAGGAATTTTCGAAAAAATTATTCAATTCAAAAATATTCTCTGTTTTAAGGAATGGTTCAAAGTTTTTACGCAGCGATTCCGATAAAACGATTCCATAATCAAACCATGAAATTACCTTATGGAAAAGACTTTTTTTAATTCCTTTCAGCCTATTATACTCGTCTAATAAATAGTTTCCATGCAAATGGACAACAAGCTTCTTATTGAGTATCTTAGAAACAATAATAAACGGAAGGTATTTCATAACGCCAAAAAAAGACTGTCCTATAGTGATATAAACAATCTTTGTAAGCAGTATTTTATAAATACTCAGATAGCTTTTCAAAAATTTAATTTTTCCTAAACTAATACTTCCATGACTGTTAGAGATATTAGCGGCAAATTCGGTATTGATTTTCATCACTTCCCAATCTTTCTCACGTAATCCTTTTGCAATTACTTCATTTGCTAAACTTACACCAGAAACAGGAAAAGGGAAAGGCCCTATTATTAATATCTTTTTTTTCATTTCTCATCCTCTTTAAAGATATACATACTCATTATAAAGGAATACATAATAATCCCATTTTGACGTTCCAAATAACTCTCAGTCAAGAATACCATCAAAAAAAATGTCAATACCAATAATCCTTGACTGTTTTTTGATTTAATAAATTGACGGTATAAAATTATGTTTGATGCTAAAAAGATTAACAATCCTGTTAATCCTGCTGTCAATGCAATCTGTATATATTGATTATGGGCATTATATGTATCAACAGCTAATTTCTTATAGCCTTGAGCGATATAGCTTTCATTTAGTACATCCTGGACATCGCCTATTCCATATCCAAAAAAAGCAGCATTTTCAACCAACTGTATACTGGACTTCCATATAATATACCTTATCCCTGTTGATGTTTCCGTATTTTCAACAATTCTGTCAACAGATAATAATTCAAAAAATCGATTTTTAATTTCCGGAATAAATATCATTCCTATGAAAACAAACATAATTATGAGTATCCCTTTCAGCCAGTATCCTTTCATTTTTTGAGAAAGGAAGAAAATAGTTGTACAGACTAAGAACGCTATGATTGATCCTTTTCTCGATAAGATTAATAACCCAGCAAATATTACCAAAAATAATATGTACGATATTGTTTTGGAGGTGACATTCGAATAGAGTAAAAAGAATAATGCAATTGCAAAGTATGAAGATATATATATCGGATGATCGTTAATTCCCCAAAACTCATACATTATATAGGAGTATGCATAGTTTAAGGAACTATCCCCGGAGAAACACCCTAACTGATTCAAATAGATAAAGATTAAAACAGTATATATGGAGCATGCTACCACAAATGACTTCTTAAAAAAATTAAAAAATCTTTCCCTGTCATAGTCCGTTAATAAACAAACCGCCATTGGAAGGAGTAAAGGAATCATTCTCCCAATAATTTTCCATCCTTCGTTTAAATTGTTCGTATATAATAATGAAAGAAACGCTATTACGAAAAGTATCGAAATAAGTAATCCTCTTTTGAAATGGAACTTATTATTATTATTATAAAAAAAGGATAATCCTGAAAGTATAAAAACAAGAACTGCTAAATACGGTTTGAATTTGAATGGTATTAAAACAAAAAGGCCAAACAAAATTGCTGAACCACTTATAAAATAATTCCAATTTTTATTAATAAAGGTTTTTATCATTCTTTGATTTCTTTAAAAACGAATTTTATTTTTTTTAACTTGTAAAGATATCTTGAAAGTATCAAAATAAAAATTGAATACCATATAAATCTATGTGTTGATCTTAAATTATACTCATAACTGAACATAATAAACAAAAGCAACATTAAAACTTGTAATATTGAAAAAATGTACCTTTTGTTCATAATCTCTTTTTTTATGAACCGGTCTACTAAAGAAAAATAAAATCCTAAGAAAATGTAATAAAAAAAGCTGAAAACCGGGAATTTTGAAAGTTCTCCAATTGCCGAAAACGGTGCGTAAATATTGATTCTTAAATGTTTAGAAATCTGGTACCAGTTTACCATTCTGCCGGGTAATGGACTCATGCAGGTCATCAGATTCTCTAAAGAGGCATCTTTATACAATTTGATTGTTTCTGATGTTACATAAAATCCGAAGATAAATGTGTAATAAACATTTCGGACAGTGTATTCAAAAATCACATGTGGTTTGCTTATTGTCATATTCATATAAGGAATCAAACCATGTCCGAAAGATTGCGAACGCAGAGAAATATTATATCCGAAAAATAAAGTAATAAAAGGGATAAATAAGGAGTAAAATAAAATCCTTTCGCTTCTTTTCGATAAAAATAATGAATAGGTAATCCCAAAGATGATTAAACAAATAGAGGCAATCCTACTTCCTAAACATATTCCTATAAAAATTACTGTAAGTATGGATATCCAAGATATGATCTTTACCTTTTTCATTAAAGCTCCCGACAGAACAGAGATAAAGATTAACAGATTTGAATAAATCATCTTAAGAACGGAACTATCCTTTGGAATATATTTTTTCCGAACAAACAACTCATTACCATAATCCAGATAAACCAGAATTACACACACTATTAATAGGCTAATAGTGATATTTGAAATGAGTTTATAATTGATTTTTCTATCTTTTATATTGACTATCTCTATTCTTATTTTATTAATGGCATTATACCCTGGGTTTGCTATTTTATAAATAAAAACACCTGCTAGGAATAACGAAATAACTCTTAAAAAGACTATGAGCTGGTCGACAAAGTTTTTATGATTTTTCATATCCAGATTGAAAAAATTTATTTTTTCAGATCTCGGATAATAAAAGTGGTAAATTGTAGTGAAGAAAATTACCGCTAAATAGTATAATACAAATATATCAACAGGTGATAAAACAAAAAACTTGCGTTTATTGTATATTAAAGTGAGTAATACTATTATTAAAGAAAGATATAAAATCATTATTTAAAAAAATCCTGTGAGGAAAATTCCCCACAGGAAAATTAATTATTCTTCTAAAGCTCTTATTCCAGAAGCTTCATACCAAGCACTAGAATATGATCTAACGTATACATTTCCGTTTTTAGAATTCAAGAGAACAATTTGAAATTTAGCATCAGCTCCTTTTATTATTTCAAATGAATAAACCGGATATTTATACTCTTTAAGTCCCTGAGTAGCATCTTGTGCATTGTACCATGACCCATTATTATTTCTAACGAAAACATCACCTGTAAATTTGTTTAAACAGATAATATTAAATTCATCATTTGAAATTTGAAAAACTTTCATCTGATATTTTTCTGACATTTCTGCTTGTTTAGAAATGTCTTGGTTTACTTCTTGTTTTTTGTCACTACTTTGACATGAAAACAAAAAAATACAACACAACATACTAAAAAATACTGTTCTCATTTTTGTTTTTTTTACAAATATAGAATCATTATACAACTAATTGGTATTTTATAAGAAAATCTATTAACAATAGTTGTTATGAAAGAAACAATAAGCTCATTAAAAAAATAATTGTAGTTTTACGCTAAACAATAATACCGCTATAATGGAAGTCAATCATCTTGAAAAAATATATAATCAACAACAATCCGAATATTTAAACAATAACCCTACCTGGCATGAAGAAGATTCTCCATGGAAAGCAAAGCAAATTGAGAAGCTATTATCACGAAATGAATTGGATTTATCAACTGTTGTTGAAGTAGGTTGTGGTGCCGGTGAAATTCTTAATCAGTTGCACTCAAAACTGAATAAGGAAATAAATTTTTACGGATATGATATTTCTCCAGATGCTCATCAGCTTTCGAAGACAAAAACAAAAGAACGTTTACAGTTTTTTCAAGAAAATTTCTTAGAAAAAGATGTTTCTTTTGATTTATTATTAATGATGGATGTTTTTGAACATGTTGAAGATTATTTCGGTTTCATAAAAAATTGTTCTAAAAAAGCCACCTATAAAATATTCCACATCCCTTTAGACATCTCAGTCTCATCTGTATTGAGAAATGAAATAATTAATGGACGAAAAAGTGTAGGGCATATTCATTACTTTATGAAAGACACTGCTATTTCTACATTGAAAGATTGTAACCTTGAAATTATTGACTACATATATACCGCAGGAGCAGTAGAACTCAGCAATAGAAAATTTAAAACCCGTTTATTAAATATCCCTAGAAGGATTTTTTTTAAGATTTGTCCCGATTTGTGTGTCAGAGTATTTGGCGGTTACTCCATATTAGTTTTGACCCGGTAATTTATGCGAGAAAAGGATTTTATTCTTAATTGAAAAGAATAAAATCAAACACGCCATAAGGATATCCACACCAATTCTCAAAAAAATTAAATTTTCAAAATACATTTGATCAAACAGGTATAAGAACAGAACAATACTCATATACGCCAAGCATGAGATTATTAATGAAAAATTGTATTGCTTAAGCGATCCAAATGCTACTAAAGCGCAGCTTCCTACGATATTTGAAATTCCAATGGCTGGTATTAATATTACCATTTGTTTTAAAAGGTAAGAATATTTTGTCATTTCATTACCTCCCAGAACCCCCATTATTTTTTCGGAAAAACAATAGGTTATCAAGGCAAAGATAATACCCATCATAAACGTTAGTAATACTAATTTCCGCATAAACGTTATACGTTTATTTCTAACAATGGAAGGAAAAACAGCTTGCTGAATAACCTCATAAACAAAAACAAAAGCAAATACTATTTTAGACGCAAGGTCAAAACCAGAAACCAAACTTTTCGAACAGAAATAACCGATTAAAAAAATTGTCCCGAAATTCAAAAAAAGTGTTGAGAATTTTCCTAAAAAAAACAGGTAGCCTTCCTTTAAATAAAACAACAATGTTTTTAATGGTATTTTAAGAAATTTAAAGTTCGATTCTTTCTTTAAAAAATAAAAGCCCATTCCGCCCCAAATCAGGTTTGAAATTACTAACAGAACTACATATCGAAATCCATGATCATTGTTTACAACTAAAACAAAAGTTCCGATAACTAAAAATACTCTGGCGATAACCGTAACGATTGTTATTGGTTTCATTTTTTCTATCCCTTGAAAATACCAAATCGGAAAAAGGACTTCACCACCTCCCATCAGCATCATTACGATAAAAAGAAAGAAATATGCTTGGGTACCCGAAATAAAAATAAAGGGCACTAATAAAATAAAACTAAGTAAAAACAATAGGGCTTTAATGGTATAAATTGACGAAATAATTTCATCTATTTTAGCCTTATCATCTTTATTCTCAACTATATTTTTAGAAATATATAAATCGAATCCGAAGTTTATCAGAATTAAAAAATACTGGATAAAAGAGTCAACCCATGTTATGGTACCATAGTTTTCTTCCCCTAATACTCTTATAAGATATCCTATCAATAAGTATTTTGATAGAATGTTGACAAACTTTATTATCCCTATATGAAAGAAGTTTCTAACTATACTTTTATTATTATTCTTTATAATTTGAAGTTTAGCAAACATTTTCTCCTAATTTTTCATCCCACTTACTTATAGAAACCCCAAAAATACTTTTTATTTTACTTTTATCCAGAACACTATACTTCGGTCTTTTTGCCGGTGTTGGATAAGCCGATGTCGGGATCGGATTTAGTTCAATCGTGACACCATTAACCTCAAATATTTTTTTGGCAAAATCAAACCAGCTGCAAACCCCTTCATTGCTAAAATTATAAATCCCGTAATTTTCTTTAGCACTTGTGATGATTTGTAATAACGCTTTTGCCAGATCCACCGCATACGTTGGTGTACCAATCTGGTCGTTTACTACATTCAGCGTATCTCTTTCTGCAGCCAAACGCAACATGGTTTTCATAAAGTTATTCCCAAATTCCGAATATACCCATGAGGTTCTGATAATATAATATTTTTCTGCGATTTGTTGTATTACCTGCTCACCTTCTAATTTCGTTTGTCCATAAACGCCTGTAGGATTGGGCTGGTCTTCTTCTGTATAAGGAATACTTTTATTTCCGTCAAAGACAAAATCGGTTGAAATATGCAGTAAAACCGTATCAAAATCTTTACACACTTCCGCCAGATACTGTGCGCCGGTAACATTTATGGAATAGGCTTTTTCCGGTTCGCTTTCTGCCTTATCCACAGCAGTATATGCTGCAGCATTAATGCAATAATCCGGTTTTACTTTTAAAAAAAAGTCGGTAATATTTTCTTTATTCGTAATATCGATCTCAGCCGATGTTGCAAAGAAAAATGTTATTTCGGGGTAGTTCTTCGCAATAGCCTGGATGGACTGACCCAGCTGCCCTGCTGCTCCGGTAACTAAAACTACCATACTTTCTTAGCATTATTGAGTTCCGGCAACTGTGTGTCTTTCTCGGAGATCAGCAACTCTTCCTGTTTTAATTGCCAATTGATATTCAGTTGGGCATCATTGTAGATTATACCGCCTTCTGATTCTTTATTGTAAAAATTATCACATTTATAGAAAAAGGTCGCTGTTTCACTCAACACCAAAAATCCGTGAGCAAAACCGCGCGGAATAAACAACTGTCGCTGATTTTCGGCAGACAGTACTTCGGCTACATACTGTCCGTATGTTTCCGACTCCGGACGAATATCGACCGCTACATCCAGTACTTCACCCTGCAACACGCGGACCAGTTTCGCCTGAGCATGTTCGCCCGATTGATAATGCAATCCCCGCAGTACTCCTTTAGAGGAAAAAGACTGATTGTCCTGAACAAATTTTACGGATTGTCCAACACCGTCCTGAAATGTTTTTTCGTTAAAACTCTCCATGAAATAGCCTCTTGAGTCATGAATAACTTTAGGCTCAAGAATAAAACATCCTGATAGTTTTGTAGGAATAAAATTCATGCTGTTTATTGTAATAATCCTAATAAGTGTGTTCCGTATCCGCTTTTTAATAACGGTTGTGCCAGTTCGTTTAATTGTTCGGCATTGATGAATCCCATTTTATAGGCCGCTTCTTCAATTGCCCCTATTTTCAGTCCCTGACGTTCTTCAATAACCTGGACAAACTGCCCGGCCTGCATTAACGATTGGAACGTACCGGTATCCAGCCAGGCGGTACCTCTGTCCAAAATACTTACCTGCAGTTTTCCCTGTTCCAGATATGCTTTATTGACATCCGTAATTTCAAGTTCTCCTCTATGGCTTGGTTTGATGCGCTGTGCAATAGAAACAACATTGTTATCATAGAAGTAAATCCCCGGAACCGCATAATTCGATTTCGGATAGATCGGTTTTTCTTCAATGGAAAGTACCCTTCCGTCTTTGTCAAAATCCACAACGCCATAACGTTCCGGATCATGCACATGATAGGCATAAATAATTCCGCCGTCCGGGTTGTTATTCGCCTGCAGTAATTCGGCCAATCCGGTACCATAGAAAATATTATCGCCCAGGATTAACGCTACTTTATCCTCTTTAATAAAATCTTTTCCAATAATAAATGCTTCGGCCAATCCGTTCGGATGTTCCTGTTCAGCATATTCAAAACGGCAGCCCAAACGGCTTCCGTCTCCCAGCAATTGTCGGAATAAAGGTAAATCATGCGGCGTTGAAATAATTAATATTTCACGAATTCCTGCCCACATTAATGTCGATAACGGATAATAAATCATCGGTTTATCATAAATAGGCATCAGCTGTTTGCTAACGGCTAATGTCAGTGGGTGCAATCGGGTTCCGGAACCTCCGGCTAAAATTATTCCTTTCATGTATAATTGCTGTAATTCGAAAATGAATCTTTATTATTGCTTCTTCATTTTATCCAGATACCACGAAATCGTTTTACGGATTCCGGTTTCAAAATTTTCATCTGCTTTCCATCCCAATCCGGTTTCAATTTTACCGGCATCAATAGCATATCGCAAATCGTGTCCCGGTCTGTCCTTAACAAAAACAATCTGGTCCTGGTAATTGCCTTCCGTTTTTGGAGATACTTCGTTTAAAATATCACAAATCGTATGGGCAATATATAAATTGTCCCGTTCATTTCTTCCGCCTATATTATAGGTCTCTCCTGCTTTCCCGTTTTTAAAAACAAGCGCAATCCCTTTGCAATGATCGGTTACATATAACCAGTCTCTAACGTTTTTACCATCTCCGTAAATAGGAATGTTTTCCCCGGAAATAGCTTTGCGTATAATTGTTGGTATTAATTTTTCATTATGCTGTTTCGGACCGTAATTGTTCGAACAGTTTGTGGTTACCACATTCATACCATACGTATGGAAATAACTTCTTACAATCATGTCGGAAGAAGCTTTAGATGCAGAATAGGGGCTATTTGGTGCATAAGGCGTTTGTTCTGTAAACAGGCCTGTAGCTCCTAAAGTACCATATACCTCATCTGTTGAAATATGGTGAAATCGTGCCGATTCATAACCTTCTTTATACTGGCCAGGTCCAACCATCCAATGCTTCCGGGCACTGTCCAAAAGATGGAATGTCCCCAACACATTGGTCTTGATAAATGCTTCCGGACCGGAAATGGAATTGTCCACATGCGATTCGGCTGCAAAATGGATTACTCCGGAAAAATTATATTTTTCAAAAAGCTGCTCAATCAATTCTTTATCACAAATATCCCCTTTAACAAAGGTGTACTGTTTGTGATTTTCAACCTCTTTAAGATTGGATAGATCTCCGGCATAGGTAAGCAAATCCAGGTTAACTACATGGATATCCGGATTATTTCCAATAAAATAGGTAACGAAGTTAGCACCAATAAATCCTGCACCACCTGTAATTAAAATATGCTTCATTATTTATGCTAAATTTCTTTTAGTCATTTGTTTTTTATAGAATGACATGAATATGTTAATTGCAATGAAAATTCCTATAAAAAGAATTGGTAAAACCAATTTAAATTTACCGTTAAGAGACTTAACATTTTTTATATTTAAGATGGTACTGTTATCTTTTATTATTTTATCGCTATTTTGAAATTCTTCTTTAAGACCTCCTAATTCTTGAGTCAATTGATCTTTCGTCTTAATGATATCATTTAACTGCATGTTTTCGTTATAATAAATCAGCTTATCACTTTTTTGATTTGCTCCTATAAATCCGGAAAATTGATTTAAAATACTGTTAATCTGACCTATTGTTTCTTCATTCGTCTTAACTTTTAGAGCTATACCGCCTAATCGCTCTTTCTGAATTTTTTTATAATAATCATTCTTGTTCAGATAATCTAATATAGGCTGAACCGTTTTATTCACGTCAGTTGCTTCAACGGTACTGAATGTTATTAAATGATATTTATAATTTTTACTGGTTATATTATCTTCTAATATTTTTGCCGTACTACCATCTTCAGATAACAATTTAATCATTTCTAAATTTTCTTCATTCTTGTTGATAAGCTTATATACATCAATAATAGGCTCAACATCAATTTTAATCATTTTATCAGAATCTTTCAATCCTATTTTATCTAAAAACGATTGATCTTGTTCTCTTATCTTAGAATCTATAAGTTTAACTTTTGAATATAAATAATCAACACTATTGAAATTAGGGATAACGATGATTTCATGATTATAAACTTTTGTCGTTTTATCTTTATAAAAACCTAATCCAACTCCTAATATGAATAAAATCACTATTATTATTATATTTCTTTTAAAAAATAAAATAGCATCAAAAATTTTATCAAAAAATAATTGAACCATTTCTCCTATTTTTTTAGAGACTTGTGTCAAATTTACCTCTTGATTATCAGAATTAATTTGTTGATTATTACTCATGTAAATGGTTATTTGATATTGAAAATTTGTTCTAAAATCTTAATTGTAATTAAATAGGTTGGTTTCACTCCTGTTGTTCCCAATCCTCCGGAAGCCAATGTGCTTCCTGTTTCTAACGGGTTATCCGATGCATAATAAGCATAACGGACTTTTACGTTAGACGGAATGCTCTTTCTGATTTTGGAAGCCGACTGAATTGCTTTTTGATAATAAGCCCCTTCCATTTCCAGTCCGATTACTCCCCAGGTGGATTCATGGAAAAATTTCAGTAAATCCTTATTCTGTAAAGACGTTCCTAAAACCGTTATCATTGGTCCTGCAAAAACAGGTATATCATTGCCTACAAACATTTCGGCAGACAGTTCATTATCGAATGGATAATTATCTCCTGTTCCCTCATTGATGTGTGCCGAAGGAATCATAATGTCTCCTTTTCCGCCTTCTAAAATTCCGGCTTTACCCATAATCGAAACCGATGCAACATTCAGGAATAATTTTCCTTCATCGTTTTTATACGGTTTTAAAAGCTCATCAATAGTCTCATAAGCCTGCTCACCGAAAGCATAATCCATTACAATGATAACCGGATGCTCTCCTTCTACCGTTGCTTTTGGAAATGCCGATTTATTCCAGTCAATTTTTGCCGTATCAAAAATCTGAACGTCAATATTGGTTCCGGATGTGTCCGGTAATGAAATCATTCCGTGTTTTGTAGCAAATTCTTCTACTTTCGAGCGAACATCGCTATTTCCGGATTTACTCAGCTCTTCATAAATAACAAAGTCCGATTGGTCTTTGAATTTTGCTTTTAATACATGAGTTGCAAAAAGGGAATTCATCACACTGTGCATATTCGCACTGATAACGTGAATAGGTCTGTCAATCAATTTGTTCTTTTGCAGAACTTTCTTGATGTTGTTTGCCCAGATCTCACCGTGTATATGATGTCCTAAACGCTCTCTTAAAATCGGGCTGAACGTAATTGTTCTTTTGTTATTGTCAACCACTTCTTCTATGGCCAGTTTTCCTAACCAGTAAATAATGTGCAGGAAACGTTCCGGTGCCTGTTGTGTGGCAAAATCATCATAGATATCCAGAACCTCAGCAAATGTTCTTCCCAAAATATTGGACACGTGGGAAATTGCTTTTTCTCTTTCCACCAATGTCAGTTTTTTGTTCTGCAGGATCACCTGTTCCAGCTTTTCCCAGTCACGGGTCAATCTTCCGTCCTCATCAATCAAAACCCTGTCCTTGATTTTATGCGACTCGATAAAGATAAAGGTAAGATGCGTTAAAATATCATAGATATCCGAACGTCCTCTCGTGATTTCGATATTCATCTGCTCATCGTCAATACGGTAACAGTTTCTCTTTCTTTTCGGAGGAACTATTGCCTGGAAATGCGATTTGGAATATCCTTCATCTGAGGTCAGATTGATATAACGGCATTCTTCTATTCCTATCGGTAAACGTTCAATTACATACAATAATCCGTTTAACTCTACTTTTTCTTCTGCTATGGAACCATATATTTCAGGACGCAAAGACAATAATGCTTCCCGTAATGTTTCTCCTGAAACCCCCATTGGTTTATAGAATCCTCTATTGAACAAATGACGCATGGTAATATACAAACGTTCAATTGCTGCCGATGATTCCTGTGCGCGTGAACGCGAAATGTTTTTAATCTCTTTCATATTTCTTTCTATTTACTAACCTACAAATGTAGGATTTTTATTTTTTAGTTTGTCAACGTTTCCTTTAAAGCAAATTCCCGGAAAACGATACGGTTTGCCGCAATTAAAAATAGCACTTAAACAAATCGATTTATATTATTTTTTCGTTAGCTTATCGGCAATCTTCCGGTCATTCGACAATCTCGGCAATTTATTCTGTCCGCCCAATTTTCCTTCCGATTTCATATAATCGTGAAACGCGTTTTTAACAACCGGTGTTACCACCACTGTCCGCAATACATTACCGGAAATTAAATCGTCATAATACACATTCTGCTTTCGCATCGCCTGATCGATCTTTAATTCAAATTCCGACAGTTTTTCCGGTTCCTGTTCAAATTCAATAAACCATTCATGATACGGTAATCCTTCTTTTGGCGTGATTTGCGGCGCAACCGTAAACTCATTTATACGAATAGCGGTAGCTGCCATTGCCTCCTGTAAAGCCGCTTCCACTTCTTTTCCGATAACATGTTCTCCAAAAGCCGAAATATAATGTTTAATTCTTCCGGAAACAATAACACGGTAGGGCGCTAAACTGGTAAACTGAACCGTATCGCCGATATTATAAGACCAAAGTCCGGCATTGGTAGAAATAATCAGGACATAATTCACGCCCAATTCCACTTCTCCAATCGTATATCTTTTAGGACTGTCCTTGAAAAAATCTTCACTTTTAATGAACTCATAGAAAATTCCGGAGTTAAGCAGCAGCAGCATTCCTTTCTCTTTTTGCGTATCCTGGTATGCAAAAAAACCTTCCGAAGCCGGAAACAGTTCAATACTGTCCACCCTTCTCCCGATCAGGTCTTCAAACTTGGCACGATAGGGTTCGTAGTTCACACCACCGTAAATAAACAAATTAAAATTCTTGAAAATTTCACCAACCGGTTGCTGTCCTTTCTCTTTCAGCTTTTCAAAATACATTTGAACCCAGGAAGGAATCCCGGAAATAACCATCATGTTTTCGTCATAAGTTTCTTCCACTATGGCATTCACTTTGGTTTCCCAGTCTTCAATACAATTGGTTTCCCAGCTCGGCATTCTGTTTCGTTGCAGGTATTTCGGCACATAATGCGCCACAATTCCGGAAAGGCGTCCCAGTTTTATGCCGTTTTTTTCTTCCAGTATCGGACTTCCCTGTAAAAAAATCATCTTGCCATCCACAAATTTGGCATTCCCGGTTTCATGAATATAATGCAAGATCGCATTCCGGGCAGCTTCTATGTGAAAAGGCA
The DNA here is from genome assembly GCF_002379575.1 of Flavobacterium sp. UBA4197. Taxonomy (NCBI): domain Bacteria; kingdom Pseudomonadati; phylum Bacteroidota; class Flavobacteriia; order Flavobacteriales; family Flavobacteriaceae; genus Flavobacterium; species Flavobacterium sp. UBA4197. The sequence continues at coordinate 72,275 of NZ_DFUB01000004.1, read as the reverse complement.
TGGATTCTTTCGTAAGCGGAATGTATTTGGCACCGGAAGTGGTTCCGGAAGTTTTGGCGAGATAAATCGGTTTCCCTTTCCACAAAACATCTTCTTCCCCTTTTACCATACGGTCAACATACGGTTTTAACTCCTCATAATCCCGTACAGGAACCTGTTTCTGGAAATCTGCAATAGTGGTAATCGCCGAAAAATTATGGTCTTTGCCAAAATGGGTCTGTCTGGCATTTTGAATTAACTCAGAAAAAACTTTTTCCTGCGTGGCAACAGGGTTTTTCGCCCACTGCTGTGTTTTATTGTATATGTTTTTCGCTAATATTTTAGCAACAATCGATTTTATCGACATTGGATCTTAATTATAATTAGTCGCAAACTTTTTACGTATTGCTTTTTCGGTTCTGTAAATGGGTATAAAAACAAAGACCAGTACGATGGCAATACTGACTACAAATTCTATTTCACTTTTTACGTTGATTACCAGGTTAATCATCGAAATCAACACTAAAAAGAAACCGCTTTTAATGATTTCTTTAGCCGAATATTTCTGGGCAAAATTCCAGCGCTCTGTCGACTGCATGGAAGCAGCAGTCCGGTAACCGTATAAACCGTTAATCTTCCCGGGCGGAAACAAATACAAAACCATACCGGTTATAATAAATATCCCTCCGGCCAGTAACGGCAACTGTAATAACGCACGAATCCACTCCATAATATACTATTCAAAATCAATAAACTGCGTCGGGTCAATCGGGTAGCCATCCTTCCAGAGCTCAAAATAAAGCTGCACATCCGGATGAATTCCGGTCATTCCGGCCAGCGCAACCACTTCGCCCGATTTTACAACATCTCCTTCCGACTTTGTCAAAGATGCCGCTCGTTTGTAAACGGAAATAATCCCGTCATTATGACGGATAATAATTACCTGCCCGTTTGTAGGTGTCCAGTCGGCAAAAACAACGGTTCCGTTGGCAATCGACTTTATCGGTGTATTCTTAGTTAACGCAATACTCACAAAAAAGTGTTTGTTCTTTGCATTATATTTTTCGGCAATATGTCCTTTTACCGGCGGTAGTAATACCAGGTTCACTCTTGGTTTTGCCTTTTCAAAAACATTGTATTTGTCTTCCAAAGCCACCTGTTCCCGTAGTTTTAAATCGGTTTTAGACGGATTTAAAGCGACCGTTTCCACTTTATCTTTCTGTTCTACCTTAATGGAATCCTTATTTAGTTTTGCATATTCCAGATCACCGGTGAGCACTTTCTTGATCGATTCTACATACAGGTTGTTTTGCCTGATGGCTCTTTCCAGCGAATCCGATTTCATTGCCAGCTGCGTTGCTTCCCTTTTCAGTTTGGTTGAAGAGTATCCCGGAATGTATTCCCGAAGCGGTGTAAAAGCAATAATAAAGGTGGTTCCGGTAATTAAAAAAATAGTCGAAATGGTCAGGCTGACGAAAACATTCATCAGGTTTAATTTCAGTGAAAAAATCTCTTCAAATGTATCTTCGTTCAATATAACCAACCGGTTTTTATTGAATAACTTCTTTTTTAAAAGCTGTCTCTTTAGTCTCTTTGCAGACATTTTATTGGTTTAATTCACAAATATAATAATTTAATATTCGCTTTCTTAATCCTTAATGTATATTGGTTTTTAGCAATTAGGTTAAAGAAATCCTAAATTTTAGCCGTCAATACTAAAAAGCTCTAAATATTTATTCGTCAAATCGTATTTATACCTAACTTTGTTCTCTCTTTGATGAAATAAACTTTTTGAAATAATAAACACATTAACAATGGGAAAGCTTGGTGCAACAGAAATAATATTAATCGTAGTAGTAATTGTTCTTCTATTCGGTGGTAAAAAAATTCCTGAATTGATGAAAGGTTTAGGTTCCGGTATTAAGGAATTTAAAAATGCTGCTAAAGACGATCAACCTTCCAATACTAAGAAAGAAGAAACTAAAGAGTAATTTTTTGTAATACTTTTTTTTAGAGGCTGTAAAAGTAAACGACTTTTTAAACTTGGATTTCTATATTTTTATTCCTTAGAAATCCTGAAATATAAAAAGAGGCTGTTTGTTTTTTACAGCCTCTTTTTGTTTATAGTATCATACTCAATTGTATTCTTTTACGGTCTTCATCCACTTCGGTCACTTTTACCTGTACATGCTGGTGCAGCTTGACCACTTCATTCACATCGCTCACAAAACCTTCTTTGAGCTGCGAAATATGAACCAGTCCGCTTTCTTTAATTCCGATGTCTACAAAACAGCCAAAATTGGTAATGTTATTCACAATTCCCGGCAATACCATTCCGGTTCTTAGATCTTTAATTGATTTTACATTCGCATCAAATTCGAAAACTTTAGCCGATTTTCGCGGATCCAGTCCCGGTTTTTCCAATTCTTTTACGATATCTTTCAAACTCAGCAAACCAATCTCCTCTGTAATATAATTTTCCAGCTGGATCTGCCCGATCTTCTCCTTGTTTGCAATCAGTTCGTTAACCGATATTTTAAGATCCTTCGCCATTTTTTCCACGATCTTATAGGCTTCCGGATGCACGGCCGAATTGTCCAGCGGATTTTTAGCATTGCTGATGCGGATAAAAGCCGCCGCCTGCTGAAAGGCTTTTTCGCCCAGTCGCGGTACTTTCTTTAACTGGCTTCTGCTTTCAAAAGCTCCGTTTTCGGAACGATAGGCAACAATATTCTCCGCCATCTTCTCCCCGATTCCCGACACATAGCTCAATAACGATTTACTCGCCGTGTTGATATTGATTCCCACAGAGTTTACACAACGGGTAACCACCGTGTCCAGTTCATTTTTCAGTAACGACTGGTCTACATCATGCTGGTATTGCCCCACTCCGATTGATTTCGGGTCGATCTTAACCAGTTCCGCTAACGGATCCGACAAACGACGACCAATAGAAACGGCACCTCTAACGGTAATATCGTAATTCGGGAATTCATCACGGGCAATTTTAGATGCCGAATAAATCGAGGCTCCGGCTTCGCTCACCACAAATACCTGCAGCGGTTTATCAAACGCTATTTTTTTAATAAAAAACTCGGTTTCTCTCGAAGCCGTTCCGTTTCCAATGGAAATCGCATCAATTTTATAAGAGTTCACCATCGAACGGATCTTTTTCATCGCCATAGCCGATTCGTTCTGCGGCGCATGCGGGAAAATCGTTTCGTTGTACAGCAAATCGCCCTTTTCATCCAGGCAAACCACTTTACAGCCGGTTCTAAATCCCGGATCTATCGCCAGAATTCGTTTTTCTCCTAAAGGCGGTGCCAATAAAAGTTGCCCTAAGTTTCCGGCAAAAACCTGGATGGAACTCGCATCTGCTTTCGCTTTTGCTTCCTGTAAGGTTTCATTCGAAATGGCCGGTTCTAACAGTCTTTTATAACTATCCGAAATCGCTTTTTTAAGATGTCCCGCTGTTTCTTTTTTAGGATTCTTAATGACATTTTCTTCAATAAAATCTAAAGCTTCCTCCGGCTCTACAGCCACCTTCATTTTTACATAGCCTTCATTTTCTGCCCGAAGCATGGCTAATAAACGGTGTGATGGTGCTTTGGTAATGGATTCCGACCACTCAAAATACTGCTCAAATTTCTTAGCCCCTTCTTCTTCCCGCTTGGCTTTTACCACTTTGGTTTCCACAACCGCTTTGCGCTGAAACAATCGTCTCAGGTTTTTCCGGATGTAGATATTTTCATTAATCCATTCTGCCACGATATCTCTGGCACCCTGCAAAGCTTCCTCTTCGCTGGCAACATTGCCATTCAGGTATTTTGAGGCGATAAAATCCAGATCGTCGGCATTTTGTGCCATTATAATTTTTGCCAAAGGCTCCAATCCGTTTTCACGGGCAACATCGGCCTTTGTCTTTCTTTTCTTTTTATACGGCAGGTATAAATCTTCCAGGTCGTTCAGATCGAAACTGCTGTTGATCTTCTGTTCCAGTTCCGGCGTTAAGGCATTTTGTTCCTGAATTGCCTTGATGATCGCTTCTTTTCGTTTGCTGATGGCTTCAAAAGCCAGATTCAGTTTGGCAATCTGTTCAATGACTACCTCATCCAGATTCCCGGTACGGTCTTTCCGGTAACGGGCAATAAAAGGAATCGTACAATCTTCCGATAGAAGCTGCAGCGTATTTTCTATATTTTTTGGAGCGGTCTGAACGTGCTTCAGAATGTATTCAATCGTGTTCATCCTTAAAATAAAAATGGGTGTTTAAAATTTTATTAACCTTAGCGCGAAAAGCTAATATATAGTAGGCTAAAATACTATCTTTGGCAGAAATTTTATAACAATGTCCCCATTATTATGTTTTCTTCTGGTAATTAACGGTATAACGTTATTTACTTTCGGATTAGACAAATGGCTGGCTGTTAATCGCAAAAGCAGAATTGCTGAAAGAACGCTTTTACTACTCGCCTTTTTTGGCGGTACGATGGGTGCCTTATCCGGAATACTGCTGTTTCGTCACAAAATTGCAAAAGGTTCCTTTTTATGGAAATTTGCAGTGGTATTTGCTATCCAGGTCATCATTTTATACCTGCTGCTACCATATTTTTCCAGTCCGGATCAGGTTTCTGACCGGTAGAAAAGTGTCGACAGAATTCGTTCAAAATCAATATATTTGTCAAACATCTTACTAAATTCAAACTATTTTGACTCAGAATCCTACAAAATTTAATTTTTCAAAGTTTTCATTTCTTTTGAATCCAAAATATATTTTTGGAATCCTTGTCATTTTAGCCGGATTAATTGCGGTAAAACAATTTACAAACGGTAGTTACAACAACTATTCGATTTTCAAATACACGTTCTGGCACCTCATCGAATCCAAATCACTTTACGACCACTATCCTGCCGAATATTGGGATCGCAATCACTACGGTCCTGTATTTGCCATTTTTATTGCCCCTTTTGCTCTTTTACCGGACTATCTGGGAATGTTTTTCTGGAATGTATGCAGTGTACTGGTTTTTGCATTCGGTATTTACAGCCTGCCGCTTTCCAATAAAATCAAGGCAATAATTACGCTTATCTGCGCGAATGAGCTGATCACCGCTTTGCTTAGCTTTCAGTTTAATATTTTCCTTACAGGAGCCATCTTAATTGCTTTTTCCTTTACGTTAAAAAATAAAAACCTGATTGCGACTTTCCCGATAATCAGTTGTGCGTTTATAAAACTTTACGGCGTTGTGGGACTGGCATTTTTCTTCTTTACCAAGAAAAAGATCTCGTTTATCCTGGGGCTGGTTTTCTGGACGGTATTGCTTTTTGTACTGCCCATGGTATTGTCTTCCCCTAAGTTCATAATCGATACCTATGTAGAATGGTTCAACACTTTGGTTTATAAAAATTCTTCCAATATTTCACTGGATTCGTATCAGGATATTTCAATCATGGGTCTGGTACGCAGAACGTTAGGTGATCCTACAATCCCGAATTCCCCGTTTTTACTGGGCGGTGTTTTGTTATTCGGGTCTACTTACCTTCGCATCAGTCAATACCGCTTTCTGGAATACCGTTTATTGCTTTTGGCATCCACGTTAATTTTTACGGTGATCTTTAGCAGCGGATCCGAATCGCCAACGTATATTATTGCTTTTACAGGTGTTGCCATCTGGTTTATGAGCAAGTCAAAACATAGCAAATGGGATATTGTATTACTGGTTTTTGCAATCCTGCTGACTTCATTTTCACCAACCGATTTATTCCCGAAAGTGGCCCGTGTTTTCATCAGAAATCATGCCTTGAAAGCACTTCCCTGTGTAATAATCTGGTTTACTATTATTTATGAAATGCTAACGAAAGATTTCAAACCTAAATCCGTTACCGTATGCGAAAATTAGTTTCCATAATCATCCCGGCTTATAATGAAGCCGAAAATGTCCGGCACATCTTTGATAAAATCAAGGTTGTTTTTGATACGTTACCCTATAACTGGGAGGTTATTTTTATTGATGACGGGAGTAAAGACGAAACGATAAATACGGTTATGGCTTTGTCTAAAGAAAACAATAATGTTTATTTTTTAGAGTTTTCAAAAAATTTCGGGCATCAGTTAGCAGTTAAAGCCGGTTTGGACAATGCCTATGGGGACTGTGTGGTTTCTCTGGACTGCGATGCACAGCATCCGCCGGAAATCATTCCGGATATGCTGGTAAAATGGGAGGAAGGCTATGATATTGTTTATACCATCCGGGAAGAAGACAAACGCCTTTCGAAAGCCAAGCGCAGTACTTCCAATCTTTTTTACAAGCTGGTTAATTCCCTATCGGATATTGAACTGGAAGCCGGTACGGCCGATTTCCGTTTGCTGGACCGTAAAGTGGTCAATGTATTCCGCAATTTTCACGAAACAGAACCTTTTTTAAGAGGGCTGATCAAATGGCTGGGCTTTAAGCAGCACGGTATTCACTATTCGCCGGCCGAACGTTTTGCCGGAAGCAGTAAATATTCCGTAAAAAAAATGATTCATCTGGCGTTACACGGCGTAACGTCTTTTAGTATAAAACCGCTGTATACCGCTGTTTATTTAGGACTGAGCATGTCCCTGCTGTCCCTGTTATACATTCCTTACGTGATTTATGCTTTTTACAGCCATATTGAAGTATCCGGATGGGCTTCCACCATTATGACCATCGTTTTCTTTGGCGGTTTACAGCTCATCATGCTGGGAATTATCGGGATTTATGTGGGCAAAATGTTTATGCAGACTAAGAACCGGCCGAATTATATTATCCGTTCTACCAATTTAAAAGACCAGTCATGATTTTATTAAGTTTTGATATTGAAGAGTTCGATATGCCTTTTGAGTATTCAAAGGACATTTCTTTTGAAGATCAAATGCAAATATCAATAGAAGGCTCTCATAAAATCCTGAATTTACTGGAGAAACATGAGGTCAGAGCAACTTTTTTCAGTACGGCAACTTTTGCCATTCACGCGCCGGAAATTATCGAAAGAATCAAAAGAGCAGGGCATGAGCTGGCTTCCCATACTTATTATCATTCCGATTTTAAAGTGCCGCATTTACGGGAATCCCGGGAAAAACTGGAAGCCTTATCCGGTATGAAAGTAACCGGTTTCAGAATGCCCAGAATGATGCCCGTTGATGAAAAAGAAGTGGCAAAAGCCGGATATACTTACAACAGTTCCATCAATCCGACCTTTTTACCGGGAAGGTATAACAACCTGCATATTTCCAGAACCTATTATATGCAGGACAATGTTTTACAAATACCGGCTTCTGTTAGTCCGCTGGTACGTTTTCCGCTGTTTTGGCTGTCATTTCATAACCTGCCCTTGAATTTGTACAGCTGGATGGCAAAGAAAACCTATCAGAAAGACCAATACCTCAACATTTATTTCCATCCCTGGGAGTTTACCGACCTGGATGATTTTGAGCGTTTTGGTTTTCCGGGTTATGTGCGCAAAAATACCGGTGCCAAAATGGAGGAGAGGCTGGATCGCTTTATTGCAAAAATGAAAAAAAACCAGTTGCCGTTCGGCACTTTTCAGGAGTTTATCCGTACGATTCAAAAATAAAAAAGCATCCCAAAAGGATGCTTTTTCTATAATTTTTAATCTTGTTTATTATTGACAAAACGGGATTTTATTCACCCGGTTGGCATGTCTGCCGCCTTCAAAATCCGTCGTTAAAAACGCTTCCACCATTTCTACGGCCTGTGGTATCGACGTAAAACGCGCCGGAATGCTGATAATGTTTGCATCATTGTGCTGACGTGCCAAAACCGCAATTTCCTTAGTCCAACACAACGCGGCTCTGATACCCTGGTGTTTGTTTGCTGTAATGGCAATTCCGTTTCCGCTGCCGCAGATTACAATACCAAAAGCAGCTTTTCCTGCTGTAACATCCGTTGCTACCGCATGTCCGAAATCGGGATAATCAACACTGTCAAAAGTATCTGTACCGTGGTTGGTAACGATGTGTCCTTTTGCTTCTAAGTGTTTTACAATAGCTTGTTTATAATCCGGACCGGCATGGTCATTTCCAATTGAAATATTCATTGTGTTGTTGTTTGTTGTTATGCCCTGCAAAGTTAGAAAAGAATCCTGTTAAACAATTTTTAAATTTGTATCATCATTTAATTTTTTCAGGATTTCCCGAACAGTTTCCAGATCATTCGGATGTACCTTCAGTTTGATTCCTCCCAAAGCCTGCGAATACATCGGTACGATATTCATCATTGTCTCATTTTCAAAAAAGTACTGGATCCGGCTTTGGTCCAATAAGTGTTTCAGCACGGTAATCTCGTGCGGATAATCAAAAACGGCAATCGTTATAAATTCGTTCATTTCTCAGACTTTTTATAAAGATACAAAAGTTATTATTTCTATAAATCTTAATTCATTGTACATAATTGTTAATACTTATTTGTAATTTTAGCAGTATATTAGAAATGAAACATGAGTAAGAAACACAAAAAGTTAGGAAAGACAGGGAAAGATTTTTCTGGTAAAATTTTTAAAATCCTGTCCAAAGATCCTAATAAAACATTCAACTATAAACAAATAGCTTCTGTTTTAGAATTGAATGACACCCAAAGTCGCAACGAAATCATCAAAGAATTAAAATACCTGGCCTCCAAAGAAAAGATTGAAGAAATAGATCGCGGGAAATACCGCGTGATCTCCAAAGCCGATTATTTCGAAGGAATCATTGATATGACCAGTCGTAAAACAGCCTATTTTGTGGCTGCCGAATTAGAAGATGATGTTTTTATCCCGACCAACAATTTAAACCATGCGCTTGACGGCGACAAGGTAAAAGTATATATCTACAACAGAAGAAAGGGCAGAAGACCGGAAGGAGAAGTTGTTGAAATTGTAGAAAGAAAGAAAACGGATTTTGTGGGTGTTATTGACATCCAGAAAAACTTTGCATTTGTAGCTACCGCCAATCCGAAAATGTACACGGATATTTTTATCCCGAAAGACAAAATAGGAGAGGCACAGGATGGCGATGTGGTATTGGTGCACATTGAAGACTGGCCGGCAAAAGCCGATAGTCCTTTTGGAACGGTTACCAAAGTTTTAGGAAAACCGGGTGAGCACAATACTGAAATTCACGCTATTCTGGCCGAATACGGCCTGCCGTATGATTTCCCGGTAGAAGTGGAAGTCTATGCACAAAAACTGGATACTTCCATTCAGGAAAGTGAAATCCTGAAACGCCGTGACATGCGCGATACGCTTACGTTCACGATTGACCCGAAAGATGCGAAAGATTTTGACGATGCCTTATCGTTTAAAAAACTTCCGAACGGCAATTACGAAATCGGAATCCACATAGCCGACGTTTCCCATTATGTACAGGAAGGAACAATCCTGGACGAAGAGGCCTATAAAAGAGCCACATCGGTTTATTTAGTGGACAGGGTAGTGCCAATGCTTCCGGAAGTACTGTCTAATTTTGCCTGTTCTTTGCGTCCGCATGAAGAAAAGTACACTTTTTCGGCCGTTTTTGAACTGAATGAAAAAGCAGAATTAGTAAACCAGTGGTTCGGAAGAACGGTAACCTATTCCGATCAGCGATTTGCCTATGAAGAGGCACAACAGATCATTGAAACAAAAGGAAATGTTATTCCTGCCGAAATTTCCTTAACCGGAAATGAATATATAGTAGATAGCCCTATAGTAGAAGCTACGTTAAAACTGGATGAACTGGCAAAAATTCTAAGACGCAAAAGACTGAATAACGGTGCGATTTCATTTGATAAAGTGGAAGTGAAATTCCATTTAAATGAAAATGCAGAGCCAACAGGCGTTTATTTTAAGGTCGCTAAAGACGCCAATCACCTGATTGAGGAGTTCATGTTGCTTGCCAACAGAAAAGTGGCGGAATTCATCGGAAAACAAAAGAAAACATTTGTGTACCGTATCCACGATGAACCGGATGAAGATAAATTAATCAACCTGCAAACGGTGATTTCAAAATTCGGTTATTCCATCAATTTTAAATCCAAAGACAGTATTTCAAAATCACTGAATACTTTACTGGAGGATGTTCAGGGTAAAAAAGAACAAAACCTGGTCGATACACTTGCTATCCGCAGTATGAGTAAAGCGGTTTATTCTACTGAAAACATAGGCCATTACGGTTTGGCATTCGATTATTATTCCCATTTTACCTCACCAATTCGTCGTTATCCCGATGTTATGGCACATCGTTTGCTACAGCATTATCTCGATGGCGGAGCTTCGGCAGATGCAGAAGTGTATGAAGAAAAGTGTGTTCATTCTTCATCCATGGAAGGCCTTGCGGCAAACGCAGAGCGTGACAGCATCAAATACATGCAGGTAAAATACATGCAGGATCACAAAGACGAAGAGTTTTTGGGTGTTATTTCCGGTGTGACAGAATGGGGAATTTATGTAGAAATCATTGAGAATAAATGCGAAGGAATGGTTCGCATCAGAGAAATTCGGGATGATTATTACACTTTCGATGAGAAGCAATATGCTTTAGTTGGAGAAATTTCTCATAATATTTTACAATTAGGAGACGAAGTTATCGTTAAAGTGAAAAATGCCGATCTGGTTAAAAAACAATTGGATTTTCATTTTATTAAAAAGAGAGAGTAGTCTAATTTAAAATGTAATTCTTATGATAAAAACAAATCTGAAAAACAATTTCATGCTGGTAGCATTGCTTATTGTCGCGCAATTGGGTTTTGCCCAGGTAAATAAAAATGTTGGTGATTTTACAACCGTAAAAGTATTCGATAAAATTTCAGCGCAATTGGTTCCTTCATCAGAAAGCAAAATTGAGATTAAGGGAGAAGGCGCCGAAAAAGTGGAAGTGGTGAACAAAAACGGGGATTTGAAAATCCGTATGCCACTGGATAAATTCCTGAAAGGTGAAGATATAACCGTTATTATACATTTCAAAAATATTGAAAGTATTGAAGCCAGTGAAGGTGCTTATGTTTCCAGTGAAGCAACCCTGAAAGGTGTTGACTTTACCGTAAATGCCAACAAAGGCGGACAGATAAAGGTGATCCTTGATGTTAAAAAAGCCGGTGTCCGTGCTACAACAGGTGGTGTTGTAAAATTGAGCGGTAAGGCACAAAATCAGGATATCGTGATTAATTCCGGAGGTATTGTAAATGCTAAAACTTTTGAAACATCTCAAACTACTGTTGCGGTAAACGCCGGTGGTGAAGCAGATGTTTTTGCAACGGATCTGGTAGATGCCAAAACCAGAGCAGGCGGGGATATCACCGTTTACGGAAATCCTAAAAAAGTAAATCAAAAAACTTTTGCCGGAGGAAACATTGATATCATCAAAAAATAATAAACCGCGTTACCGCTTAAAAAGTCAGGCTCTGTATATGAGCGTTTAGATCTTCATCAATGAGTTCTAATTTCTTTTTTAAGCGGTAACGTCCTTTTTTAACGCTCTCTGCCGATATACCAAGAATGGACGCTACTTCAAAAGAATCTAAATTCAGTTTGATCAGCAATAGCATCCGCAATTCACCAGGAGTTAAGTTATTGTGCTTTTTTCGGATATGCGGTATAAATCCCGGGTAAACCTTGTCAAAGTATTCCTTGAACAAAAACCAGTCTTCCTCTGTTAAGATTTTCATTTTGCTTAATTCTCCGATATTTCTGGAATGGATTGCATCGTCGTGATCTACATTAAAACTATTCAGTTTCTGTTCCAATTCATTAATAATTTCCGATTTTGTAAGCAGTTTATCTGTGAAATTATCCAGCGCTTTTCTTTTTAGTTCCATTTCTATTTTAAGCCGTTCGATTTCCGATTCGTGAAGCTTCTTATCCACAAGGAACAGTTCTTGATTCTTACGGCTTCTAAAAACGAAATAAGCAACAGCAATCGATCCCGTTATAATTAAAAATAAAATCGTAACCACATACATCCAGCGTTGGTTTTGGGCAAGCTGCTTGTCTTTTTGAAGCAGTTTTATCTTTTCTTCTTTTTGTTTGGTTTCATATTTGGTTGAAACATCCTGAATTGCTTTTTCTTTTTGAATATTAAACAGCGTATCCTTTGTTTTGCTATACTTCATATAGTACACCAAAGCTTCTTTATAATTCCCTTTAATTCTTTCTAGTTTGGACAACTGTTGCAATGAGATTCTGGATTCATTCTGCATTTTTTTAGATTGTGCAATTTTATAAGCCAACTCATATTTTGCTATGGCGCCATCAATATTATTCTTTTCCTTTAAACAATGTGCGATATTATGCATTATCGTAATAGGTACTTCCTTGTTATTGCCTCCCGAAAGAAAGAGTTTTTCTGAAGTATAGAGATATTCCAAAGCCAGATCCCAATTTTTCAGACCCATATAGGCAATTGCGATATTATTGTTGGATTCAGCCTGTCCGGATATGTCCTTTATTTTTTTCCTTAATTCCAGCGAATGTTTTGCCAGTTCGACAGATGCTTCAAATTTATCATCCTGAAATAACATTACCGCTTTCGCAGATTCAAAATAAGCAAGATTCAAACTGTCTTTTACCTTTGCAAAATAAGCAAGAGCCTTGTCGCCATATAATTCCGATTTATTATAATCCTGATTTAGAAAAAAATTGATTCCCAAATTACCAATAGTACTGTAATACAGTCTGTTTTTATCGGTTAAATCGCTTTTTTCTAAAAAATCAAGCGCTTTATACTGAAGGTTTATGGCAGCATCAAATTTTCCCATTTTTGAAACGGATTCCGCGGCGCCCTTTAGTCCATAATACATTTCCCTTTGTAATGGCTTTGTATTTAAACCCTGTAACGCTTTATTGAAAAACACTTGTGCCGAGTCAAATCTGGATTGATGCAGGTAAACATATCCTTTGTATAAATTAAGAACAGCTGTTTTTTCTTTAGACTCCTCAGCGGGTTCTTTTATTTCTTTTCCAAGCCGGGCATAATCCTTTTTTTTATACCATGAAAACAAAGAATCATAATACCGGTTTTCATCCGTACCGGTCGTTCTTTTATTTATTTCCAATTGTGTGGTGCTATTATTTTTCTTTTCACAAGAAATGAATACTACCATAAGAAGTAGCCCCATGGCTTTTAAATGTTTCACGTATAATGTTTTGTTTTTAAAAAGTATTCCTGTTTTTGAATTAAATCAAAATGCGAAATAAATCTTTTTATAATTATCCCAGGCCCCTAAAAATGGGATGTCCTCTTTTTTGTCCACCGCAAATATGGTGATTATAATCTTTTCAAAAATAGATTTGTAAAAAACTAAAAACCTATATTGAATGAAGAAAATTACTTTATTATTACTGTTAACTTCCTTTACTTTTTCTTTTGCGCAAACAGCAAGTCCAAGTCCTTATTGTGCTTCTAATTATTCCAATGAGCCTTTTGCTTTACCCGATTATTTTATAACATCAGTTGTTTTGAAAAACGCAACATTAATTACTAAAAATGTCCAAAGTGCAGCTCCAAACTATCAATTTTACAATACTGTTGCCGCACAGGATCTGCCTAAAAATTCCCAGGCAAACATTACTATCAACTTTAACGGATCAACTATGCATTATATTGATGCCTGGATTGATTACAACAAAAACAATGCATTTGATACAGGAGAAAGTATTGGTTATTATGACCGGATAAACGATCCTAATATGAACATGAATGTGACCAGTAAAACATTTTCTTTTACAGTACCGGCAAGTGCACAAAACGGTACAACAAGATTGAGAGTAAGAGTAGTGGAAGATGACGATGTGTTTTTTTCAAATCCTGCATTGCCGGTAACTATTTGCCAGCAATATGCCAATGGGGAAACATTAGATTTTAATGTAACAATATCCAATGCTTTGAGTACTGAATCTTTTGATAAAAATACTCTTTCCGTTTTTCCGAATCCGGTTTCCGACTTGTTAACAATCACTAATGATAACGCTGCTATTGACATGGTTTCAATTTCAAACGCATTAGGGCAAACGAAAACGGTTAAAACTGCCATTACAGATAAATCCGTTATCGTAGATTGCTCGAATCTTTCTTCTGGAATATATTTTTTAAGCGTTCAATCCGAAGGGAAAGTATTCACTCAAAAAGTGGTTAAGAACTAGATTTATTACTTGTTGACTCTTTTTAACCCACAAATCCTACAGGATTGTGGGTTTTTTGGCGTTAAATAACATCAAAATAGCATAACTAAAGAGAAAAATCATTTTTTCATCTATCTTTGTAAGATACCTATTTCTTAATAGGTTTTTTTTTATAATTCACCTTAAAACCCTTTCAATGATTGATGATATTCTTACCGGTATTCCGTTAGGATTCTTTTTAAGTTTCATGATTGGACCCGTATTCTTTGTTCTTCTGGAAACCAGTATCACTAAAGGGTTTCGTGCCGCTATGTCTTTTGATGTGGGGGTAATTCTGGGAGACATTGTTTTTATTGCTATTGCATATTTTAGTAGTGTCCGCTTAATCCAGAGTATCAAAGATGATCCGGCATTATTTCTTTTCGGGGGCATCCTGATGTTTACTTATGGTATGATTACTTTCTTTAAACTGCGAAGAAAAAGTAAAACCATAGATGAAGATGAGGAAGTGGTTGAATTGATTAAAAAAGATTACCTGAGCCTCTTTCTAAAAGGCTTTTTATTAAACTTCATTAATATTGGCGTACTTGGTTTTTGGCTGGCCATCATTATTACTTTCGGTCCAAAACTGGACATGGAAGCCGGCAGAATGCTCACCTTTTTTAGTGCTGTAATCGGTTCTTATTTTATTACCGATATCGGTAAAATCATGCTGGCAAAACAATTGCGTAAAAAATTAACGCCAACGAACATTATCCGGGTTAAAAAATTCAGCAGTGTTTTATTAATGGTCTTCGGGATGGTTTTAATGATTCAGGGATGGTTTCCTAAAGAAAAAGAGTTTGTAAAAAATACCTTAGAAAAAATAGAAGAAAAAAAGTAAGTCTTTTATACATCCAAACGATATAAAAACAAAAAAAGCTGTCAGAAGACAGCTTTTTTTAATTCTGAGGCATCGAGCGGATTCGAACCGCTGTAGACGGTTTTGCAGACCGCTGCCTAGCCACTCGGCCACGATGCCAGTGTTATTGGTGGGCAAACTTACTAAAATATTTTTAATTCCAAATCCTAAATTGATAATTTATTCGGTATATTTTGTAATTCGCTCGTTATCAATAATATTTTAACTTCTGTATTCTTCCATTTGTATCGTTACGGCTTCCACATCACCACCAATAGGCGGGTTTAGCTTGGAAACGGCTACAATTATTCTGGAAACAGCAGGAATTTCTTTAAAAATTCTTACAATAATACGCTTCGTAACATGTTCTAATAATTTCGAACGGATAGCCATTTCTTCACGAACGATACGGTTTAAATGAACATAATCAACGGTGTCTTCCAACTCATCTGTTTCCGATGATTTTCTTAAATCTGTTTTTATTTCTAAATCAACACTATAATCAGAACCTATTTTACTTTCTTCTACCAAACAACCGTGAAAAGAAAATGTTCTGATGTTTTTCAGCTTAATAATTCCCATTTTAAATGTATTCAATTATTGGTTATTCCTTCAATGGATAAAAGTACAACTTTTTGGAACGTATTCGTTGAATAAGCATTCAAAGAAATGAGTTTATAATGAACATTTTTGGTAACTTTGCCTTTCTAATTTTATTTTATGTCAACAAAAGAAAAATCATTAAATTTTATCGAACAAATCATTGAGGAAGATTTAAAAAATGGTTTATCTCAAGATAAATTACGTTTCCGTTTCCCGCCAGAACCTAATGGTTATTTACACATTGGGCATGCCAGTTCAATTTGTTTAAACTTTGGACTTGGATTAGATTATCAGGCGCCTGTAAACCTGCGTTTTGATGATACCAATCCGGCTAAGGAAGAGCAGGAATATGTAGATGCTATTAAAAGAGACGTACAATGGTTAGGATATGAATGGGCGCATGAATGCTATGCTTCCGATTATTTCCAGCAGTTGTATGACTGGACAGTTGCCCTAATTAAAAAAGGAAAAGCTTACGTTGACAGTCAGACTTCTGAAGAAATGGCGAAACAAAAAGGAACACCTACACAACCTGGTGTGGACAGTCCTTACCGAAATCGTTCCATTGAAGAAAATCTGGATTTATTCGAACGTATGAAAAACGGTGAGTTTGAAGAAGGAACACATATTTTGAGAGCCAAAATAGATATGACCGCGACCAATATGCTGATGCGTGATCCTATCATGTACCGAATCTTACACAAACACCACCACAGAACCGGTGATAAATGGTGTATTTATCCAATGTATGACTGGGCACACGGCGAAAGTGATTATCTGGAGCAGATTTCCCATTCTTTCTGTACACTGGAATTTTTACCTCACAGAGAATTATACGATTGGTTTTTAGACCAGATTATCGATACTAATTTAACACGTCCTAAACAACGTGAGTTTGCACGCCGGAACCTTTCCCATACCGTTGTCAGTAAACGTAAATTATTACAATTGGTTCAGGACGGGCATGTTACCGGATGGGACGATCCGAGAATGTCAACCATTTCAGGAATGAGAAGACGCGGTTATACACCGGCTGCTATCCGCAATTTTGCCGATACCATTGGTATTGCCAAACGCGACAACCTGATTGACGTTTCCTTACTGGAATTCTGTGTTCGTGAAGATTTAAACAAAACAACTCCGCGTGTCATGGCTGTTTTAGATCCGGTTAAACTGGTAATTACCAATTATCAGGAAGGAAAAGAAGAATGGCTGGAAGCAGAAAATAATCCGGAAGAAGAAGTTATGACCTATAGAACAGTTCCTTTTTCTAAAGAATTATATATTGAAAGAGAAGACTTTCTGGAAGAAGCAAACAGTAAATTCTTCCGTCTTACTCTTGGAAAAGAGGTTCGTCTGAAAAATGCTTACATTATTAAAGGCGAAAGCGTAGTAAAAGACGCTGAAGGAAATATAACAGAAATTCACGCTACTTATGATGAAGAGAGTAGAAGTGGCAGCGGTACAGAAGCCAGTAAAAGAAAAGTAAAAGGTACTATTCACTGGGTGTCCGTTTCACATGCTATTCCGGCAGAAATAAGAATCTATGACCGTTTGTTTTCACATGAAAACCCGGATGGAAACAAAGAGATTGATTTTAAAGAATTTTTAAACCCTAATTCATTAGAGGTGATTACCGGATATTTGGAACCAAGCCTGAAAACAGCTGTTGACGGGGACCGTTTCCAATTCCAACGCTTAGGATATTTCTGTGTCGATAAAGAAAGTACTGCTGAAAAGTTAGTATTTAACAAAACCGTAGGCCTGCGGGATACATGGGCAAAATTAGAAAGTAAAGAATAAAATCATGTTGGATCAGTTTTTAGGTGAACAAGGTGTTGCTAACGTTTATTTGTACTCAGCACCTTTACACATTATTATCATATTGTTTGAAATGTTTTATAGTCGTTCTCACAAAAAGAAATTCTATGAAACAAAAGATACCTTAACGAATATTTACATGGCTTGTTTGAACTACGGTTTGGACATTATCATGAAAGCCTTTGCGATAGGGGTGATGTTTTTTTTCTATCAGCACCGCATTTTTGATTTGGAATTTAACAGTATCTGGTACTGGATTGGCGTATTCCTGCTGCAGGACTTTGCCTATTATGTGCACCATTACGTAGACCACCATTCAAGAATGTTCTGGGCTGTTCACGTAACACACCACAATTCAGGGTATTTTAACATTACAACAGGATTCCGATCCCCGGTTTTACAGCCGTTATACCGTTATTTATTCTTTTCACCCATAGCCTTTTTAGGTTTTGATCCGTGGCACATTATGGCCGCTTATGCAATTATCCAGATCTATGGAACCTGGGTGCATACGAAAACCGTGAAAAGCATGGGAATATTGGAATGGATATTGGTAACACCTTCTCATCACCGTGTACACCATGCTTCCAATGCAAGATACCTGGACAGAAATATGGGAATGGGCTTAATTATCTGGGACAGGATTTTTGGAACATTTGAAAAAGAAGATCCCAACTATGAAGAAGTTCGTTTTGGTTTAACTTCCGAAATAAAAGACAAAGGTCCCTTGAATATTGTTTTCCACGAATGGAAAGATATCTGGAAAGATGCTTCCCAACCGGGAATCAAATTTACCGACCGCTTAAAATATATTTTTTACCCGCCGGGTTGGTCCCATACCGGAGATTTTAAAACTTCTGCAAAATTAAGAGCCGAAGAAAAGGCAAATAGAAAATAACTATGAAAGACTCCTAAAACGGAGTCTTTTTTTATTATATACATTATCTATTATTTTTATAATTTTAATATTTAAAAACTATTAAAACCGACTTTAAATAAAAGCTTAAAATCAATTATTATTTTTCCTTAATATATTTTCTTATCTTTAAAAATATGATTCAAAATAAAGCCTCTAATTGAATTTTTGAAATAAACAAGAATTTATTAACGCCTTTTTAACGTATTAGCCGTTTTTATTTTCGTAAGTTTATAATTATTAATTTTTAAAAAGTGAGATTATGTCAAACAACGCAGGAAACACATTATTGGCACTTTTGGCTGGAGCAGCTATCGGTGCTGGAGCAGGAATACTATTCGCCCCGGATAAAGGTTCTAAAACAAGAAGAAAAATTAAAGATGGTTTCGACAGAGAAACAGATCATCTGAAAGACAAATTTAATGAAGCTACCCATAACCTTAAAAATAAATTCTCGAAAGCTAAATTTGATTTAGAATCTGAATTTGATCATTTAGTAGCCAATGTGGATAATAAAACAGAAGATGTAATTGCCACACTGGAAAGAAAACTGGAAGATTTAAAAAAACAGCACGCTAAAGCAACAAAATAGTAGGCTATGGCTTTCGAAAAATTAAAAGAAAATACCGAGCAGATTCAGGATAATGCCAAAGCATTATTGGAAAGCAACGTGGCTTACTATAAACTATGGTTTTTTAAAGTAGCCATGAAATCAACAACAATGATACTTAAAATATTCCTTTTGAGTATATTTTTGATGTTGATGGTACTTTTCTTGTCCATTGCCGGAGCTTTTGCTTTAGGAAACCTGTTGGGCAGTTATGCCCTTGGTTTTTTAATCGTTGGAATTTTATATTTAATCTTATGTATCGTTGTATATTATATCAAAGATAAAATTGTGGAAGGCCCGATTCTTGAAAAATTCTCTGAATTCTTTTTCAATGACTAATTATGGAAAAAAAGAAATATTCATCATACGATGAAATCAATCGTGAACTGGAAATATTAAAAATCCAAAAAGAGTTGGACTATCAACGGCTGGTATATGCTGTTGAAAAAACCAGGGACAATCTTACTCCCAGAATTCTTACATCCGGATTTATGGGTTCTGTAGGTTCTTTTTTCACCAGGTCGGGAACGATACAAAATCTTATTCTTAGCTTTATATTCAACAGGTTATTCAAATAAAAAAGAGGCTTTACAGCCTCTTTTCTTTTGATATTTTTTATTCTTCTTCCTGAATCGGAGTATCGTGATTTGGCCTTGCGCCGTCATCCTTTTTCTTTTTCTGAACATTTTTCATGGCTTCACCAACCTGGTTTGAAGCTGTAAATGAAGCTACCATGTTGTTAAGCATGTCACTACCGGCCTGAGGCGAATTCGGTAACAAGATCAGGTTCGAATTGGTATCGGAACCTATTGCCTGCAACGTATCATAATGCTGTGTTACCACAATTAAGGCAGAGGCTTCCTGTGAATTAATACCTACTTTATTCAACACATCCACACTTTCTACTAATCCACGTGCAATTTCTCTACGCTGATCGGCAATACCCTGACCTTGTAAACGCTTGCTTTCCGCTTCTGCTTTGGCTTTGGCTACAATACGGATACGGCTTGCTTCTGCTTCATATTCGGCAGCTGTTTTTTCACGATCGGCAGCATTAATTCTGTTCATCGCATTTTTAACCTGAATATCCGGATCTATATCCGTGATTAGTGTATTGATAATATCATAACCGTAAGTAGTCATCGCTTCATTTAATTCGCGTTTTACAGCTACAGCAATATCATCTTTTCTTTCAAAAACATCATCTAATTTTAATTTAGGAACTTCGGCACGAACCACGTCAAATACATAAGAAGTGATCTGATCATGCGGATATTCTAATTTATAGAAAGCATCATACACTTTTTCCTGAATTACTTTAAACTGAACGGAAACTTTCATTTTAACGAACACGTTATCTTTTGTTTTCGTTTCAATAATGACATCCAATTGCTGGATTCTTAAATTCACTTTTCCTGCAATCCTGTCAATAACCGGAATTTTTAATTGTAATCCGGAATGGCGAATACTATTGAATTTCCCGAAACGCTCCACAATTGCAGACGATTGTTGCTTAACCGTAAAGAAGGAGGCTAAAAAAAGAAATACAACTATAATAATAATGGCATAACTAAACATAAGAATGTAGTTTAAAAGGTTAATTCGGTTAAGATACAAAATAATAGAAAAAAACCTCCAATAAATTGGAGGTTTCATCATATTTATAACGTACTTATTGCTTTTTGTATTCGCTGTACGGTTTCTTCTTTACCTATCATTTCCACGATATCAAACAAGTGTGGTCCTTTTAAAGCCCCTACAAGGCTCAAACGGAACGGTTGCATCACTTTACCCATTCCTATCTCGTTTTTCGTCATCCAGTCCTTTACAATCGTTTCTATAGTAACGGAAGTAAAATCACCAATGTTTTCAATAACAGAGATTAATTCCTGCATAATAGTTCCTGTATCTTCTTTCCAGTTTTTAGCTGCTTTTTCATCATAAGCGGTTGGTGCTGCAAAAAAGAAATCGGACAAATCATATAAGTCAGTTACAAACGTAGCGCGTTCTTTTACCAAAGCCACTGCTTTTTCAACATACACTTTTTCAACAGTAATACCTTTTTCTTTTAAAATCACATCAAACTTTTCTGCCAGTGATGCATTGTTTTCTTTTACCAGATAATGATGGTTGAACCATTTATTCTTTTCCGGATCAAATTTTGCACCGGCTTTATGAACACGGTTCAAATCGAATTTCGCTATCAGTTCCTCTAAAGAAAATAACTCCTGATCGGTTCCGTCATTCCATCCCAATAAAGCTAAAAAGTTAATAACCGCTCCTGGGAAAAAACCTTTTTCTCGGTAACCGGACGATTTCTCTCCCGAAACAGGATCTGTCCAATCCAACGGAAATACCGGGAATCCTAACTTATCACCATCACGTTTGGACAGCTTACCATTACCAACCGGTTTTAATATCAGCGGTAAATGTGCAAACTTAGGTGCTTCCCAGCCAAAAGCTTTGTATAACAATTCATGCAGAGGGAGAGAAGGCAGCCATTCTTCACCGCGAATCACATGTGAAGTTTCCATTAAATGGTCATCTACTATATTCGCTAAATGGTACGTTGGCATACCATCACTTTTAAACAATACTTTATCGTCTAATAAATTCGTTTCAAACTTAATGTCACCACGAATGATATCGTTTAAATGCAAGGTTTCATCAACAGGCGTTTTAAAACGAATCACATACTCTTCACCGTTAGCAATACGCTCGGCAACTTTTTCTGCAGCATTGGTAAGCGAATTATCCAATTGCTCCCGAACAGTATGATTGTATATAAATGTTTTACCGGTTTCTTCTGCGGTCTTTCTCAAATGATCCAGGCTTTCGGCTGTATCAAAAGCATAATATGCCCATCCGGAATTTAATAACTGATCTGCATATTCCTTATATAAGGCCTTGCGTTCGCTTTGACGATAAGGTCCGAACTTTTCGTTTTTACCGATAGTTTCATCCGGAGCAATACCCAACCATTCCAGTGCTTCCATAATATAAGCTTCCGCTCCCGGAACAAAACGATTCTGATCGGTATCCTCTATTCTTAAATAAAAGGTACCGCCATGTTTTTTAGCAAATAAATAATTAAATAAAGCGGTTCTTACACCACCTATATGTAAAGGTCCCGTAGGACTGGGTGCAAATCGCACACGAACTGGCTTTGACATTTTTTAAAAATTTTACGCAAAGATACAATTATGCCAATTTGAATACCCAACTATTTAAAAAATTGAACAATTAATAATGTTTATAGTATCGTTCATTTTCTGTTCATCCTATTTTAAAAATATTTTCCGCAGGCATTCCCATTAAAAATACCTTTGTATTACAATATTGCTAACAAGTAGATAATCCTGTTGAATTAAGTGTAGTATTCTAAAAGCAGAAATTGAATTATTAAAAGCATAATATGCTGAAAACCAGTTAAGTTTTAATCATTTTAACATTAAAATTGAACAATGTTAATACAACTTTACATTGTATTGATTTTCAGTTAATTATAAGTTAACATATATTGTTTATAACTTTAGATAGAAAATTATAAAAGATTTTTGGTTGTATCGAAAAAAAGACTAATCCAAAACCCGGATGAAACTACCAAATCTATTTTTAAAAATTTGCTTTGGAGTTATTAAAAGTTAGTGAGTAGTTATTAACAGAAATTAACAAGTAAACTTATTAATAATTTCAAAGTAAACTGGTTTTTCAACGATTGTTAATAACGTTTTAAAAACACTTCATTTTAAAAGAATTAACCTCAAATAACATTGTTGATAAAGCGGTATAAAATTGTATAACTCCAAAATCATCCTAAAAAAAATAAAGTTATTGCCACAATTAACAAGCTATAATAACAACAATAATTTTTTAAAATTTTAAATTTCTTTTTTTTATTATTTTAATGTTTGTTGAAAACTATCCTTTGATAATCTCTTCCAAGAATTTGAAAAAGGAACAATTGTACTGTTGTTTGATGCAATGAAATAGTTCCTTTTCGTTTCAATTAAAATTGTAATTTTATCGGTTATAAACAATTTACGGAATTTGGAAACGAAAAATTTGATATTTCAAAAGCTTGAAGACTTTATTAAAAAGTTTTATACGAATGAGTTACTGAAAGGAATTATTCTTTTCATTGGTTTAGGACTGCTTTACTTTTTGTTCACGTTGCTCGTGGAACATTTTTTATGGCTCTCCCCAGTGGGAAGAACAATATTGTTCTGGCTGTTCATTACTGTTGAAATCTTCTTTTTACTGCGTTTCATTTTGTTTCCTTTGTTTAAACTTTTCAAACTGCAAAAAGGAATTGACTATTCCCAGGCTTCTGCCATTATTGGAAATCACTTTACGGAAGTAAACGATAAGCTTACTAATTTCCTGCAGCTGTCCGGTCAATCGGAACAATCAGAATTATTGGCTGCATCCATTGAGCAAAAAGCAAATACCCTGCAGCCCATTCCGTTTAGTAATGCCATTAATTTTAAAAAGAATATCAAATACCTGCCGTATGCAATAGTCCCGTTATTGTTTTTACTTTTCTTTCTGGTTTCCGGAAATACAAAACTGATCACCGAAAGTCTGGACAGGGTAGTGCACTACAAAAAAGAATACCTGCCACCGGCTCCTTTTGAATTTCAGATTGTAAACAATTCGCTGACATCAGAGCAGGGACAGGATTTTATCTTACAGGTAAAAACTGTTGGTACTAAAATTCCGGAGAATGCCATGATTGCCCTCGGTAATGAAAGCTATTATCTGGAAAGTGTTAAACCCGGAGTTTTTCAATACCGTTTTGAGAAAACCAATAAGAATATAGACTTCCGGCTGATAGCCAATGAAGTAACTTCAAAAACCTATGAATTAAATGTAGTCGCTGTTCCGACCATTGCTAATTTTGAAATGATTCTTACGTTTCCTGCCTACCTTGGCAAAAAAGCGGAAAGAGTACAGGGTACCGGTAATGCAGTGGTACCGGAAGGAACAACGGTTACCTGGAAAGTTAATGCGCTGGCTACAAATTCGGTAGCCTGGAAAAGTGCAAACGAAGCAAATGAATTCAATATTACAGACAATACCTTTAGTTTATCGAAAAGAATTAATCAAAATACAGAATACCAGATACTTACTTCAAACAAAAAGGTGAAAAACCATGAAAAGTTGCAATACCAGATTACAACTATCAAAGATCAGTTTCCTACTATATCCGTACAATCGGCACCGGATACTTTAAAACTGAAAAAGAATGTTGTTTTAGGTCAGGTATCAGATGATTACGGATTAACGAAGCTGCTTGTTGTGTATTACCCTAAAAATAATCCGGCTCAGGTTTATCGTGGAACAATCCCGGTTAAAAAAGAAACGTTCGATCAGTTTGTTTATACCTTTCCGAACGGATTGAATATTCAGCCCGGTGTTGACTATGATTATTACTTTGAAATTTTTGATAACGATGCATTGCATAATTTCAAAAGTTCAAAATCTTCGGTTTTTTCCCATAGAGAATTAACGGCTGATGAAAAAGAAGATAAGATTTTGCAGGAACAAAACAGTAATATTAACAGCCTTGAAAAATCTATTAAAAACCAGGATAAACAATTATCGGAGTTAGACAAGCTGCAAAAATTAGGAAAGGAAAAAACAAATCTTGATTTTAAAGACCAGAAAAAAGTACAGGATTTTATTAACCGTCAGAAACAGCAGGATGAAATGATGAAAGAATTTTCTAAGAAATTGGAAGATAACCTGCAGCAATTTAATCCGGAGAAAAAAGATGAATTCAAGGACGAGCTTATGAAACGTCTGGAGAAAAATGAAAAAGAGCTCGAAAAAAATGAAAAACTTTTAAAAGAATTAGAAGACTTAACAAACAAATTAAAAGAAGAAGAACTGTTTGAAAAAATAGATAAGTTCAAGCAGAACTCTAAAAATCAATCTAAAAATCTGGAGCAGCTGGTTGAGCTGACCAAAAGATTTTATGTAGAAAAGAAAGCCGAACAGCTGGCCGGTAAACTGGATAAACTCAGTGAGGAACAAAACAAACTATCCGATAGTAAAGACAACAACCAGAAAGATCAGAATAAGATCAATTCTGAGTTTGATAAATTACAGGAAGAATTAAGAGAACTGGAAAAACAAAATGAAGATTTAAAAGCTCCGATAGATATTCCTTCCGACAAGCAGGAAGAGAAAGACATCA
Source organism: Flavobacterium sp. UBA4197 (assembly GCF_002379575.1). Taxonomy (NCBI): domain Bacteria; kingdom Pseudomonadati; phylum Bacteroidota; class Flavobacteriia; order Flavobacteriales; family Flavobacteriaceae; genus Flavobacterium; species Flavobacterium sp. UBA4197. Next base: position 47,125 of record NZ_DFUB01000004.1, on the reverse strand, counting down.
AGGAAGACATGAAAAATGCTTCAGATGAATTGCAAAAGCAAAACCAGTCCAAGGCAAAACCGAAACAAAAATCAGCTGCACAGAAAATGCAGAAGATGGCGCAGAAAATGCAATCTTCTATGGAATCCGGCGAAATGGAACAAATGGAAGAAGATGCTAAAATGCTGCGACAAATTTTAGATAACCTTCTGGCATTTTCTTTTTCTCAGGAAGATCTGATGAAGAATTTCAAATCATCCGGCGACAGAAGTTTAGGCTTTAATAAGCTGTTAAAAAAACAGCAGGATTTAAAATTACAGTTCAAACATGTTGATGACAGTTTGTTTGCATTGTCATTACGGAACCCGAAGATCACCGATCTTATCACGAATGAAGTGGGCAACGTACATTACAATGTTGACAAATCCCTCACAAGCTTTACCGATAACAACATTGGAAAAGGAGTGTCGCATCAGCAATACACGATCACAGCTTCTAACAAACTGGCCGATTTTTTAAGTGACATCATGAACCAGATGCAGATGGAAATGCAAATGCAGATGTCTGGCGGTGGAAAAGGAAAACCAAAACCAGGAAAAGGAGAAGGAATGCAGTTGCCGGATATCATTAAAAAGCAGGAAGGCTTAAGCGAAAAAATGAAAGAGGGAATGAAGAAAGGTGAAAAGCCTGGTGACGGCAAACCGGATAAAAGCGGTAAAGATGGTAAAAGTGGTAAAGACGGACAAAAAGGAAATGATGGAGAAAACGGACAGGATGGAGAAGGAGATGCCGGTCAGGTTTTAGAAATTTACAAAGAGCAGCAGCGTTTGCGGGAAGCTTTACAAAAAGCATTGGAGAAAGAAGGAATGGGTGGCAACGGTCAGAATGCCTTGCGGCAAATGAAAGACATTGAAAAGCAATTGCTGAACAAAGGCTTTAAAAATGAAACCTTACAAAAGATGCTGAATTTAAAACACGAGCTTTTAAAATTAGACAATGCGATACAGCAGCAGGGAGAAGAAAACAAAAGACAGTCGCAAACCAATAAAAAGGAATTCAACAGTACTAATAACCAATTACCTGCGGCACTGAAAGAATATTTGAATAGTGTAGAGATTTTAAATAGACAAAGCTTACCTTTGCGCCCAAATTTTAATCAAAAGGTGCAAACCTATTTTAGAAAAGATGATTAGTTTTAATTACGAAACCGACTTTGAATTAGAAAACGAATCCCAATATGAAAATTGGATTTCTAATGTCATTGCATCCGAAGGAAAACATGAAGGAGAGATCAATTATATCTTTTGTGACGATGATTACCTGCATAAAATCAATGTAGAATACCTGGATCATGATACCCTTACGGATATCATTAGCTTTGATTATAGTGTAGGAAACGAATTACACGGTGATATATTCGTTTCTATTGAAAGAGTTAAAGATAATGCCTTAGATTTCAACGTTTCTTTTGATGAAGAAATCAAAAGAGTAATCATTCATGGTATACTTCACTACTGCGGTTATAAAGATAAGTCTGAAAAAGACGAACTTTTAATGCGTGCAAAAGAAGATGAGAAAGTTGCAATGTTCCACGTGGAACGTTAAACATCTTAATTCTTTGATAAAATATAAAAGAGATTTTATCCTTCTGCGTAATTTTGCATTCGGAATATATAGAAAATTTTAAAAGAAACAGTAAAGTGTTTCACGTGGAACAATGAGTTTATTTCAAGATACATATGATGTCATTGTAGTAGGTGCCGGCCATGCCGGCTCTGAAGCTGCTGCTGCTGCTGCTAACATGGGTTCCAAAACCCTGCTGGTTACAATGAGTTTGCAAAACATTGCACAAATGTCCTGCAATCCTGCCATGGGTGGAATTGCAAAAGGACAGATCGTTCGTGAGATCGATGCATTGGGTGGTTATTCGGGAATTGTTTCCGATAAAACAGCCATCCAGTTCAAGATGCTGAACAAATCAAAAGGACCGGCAATGTGGTCGCCAAGAGTACAGTCAGACCGTATGCGTTTTGCTGAAGAATGGCGCCTGATGCTGGAACAAACCCCAAACCTTGATTTTTACCAGGAAATGATTTCCGGTTTGATCGTTGAAAATGATAAGATAGTAGGTGTGCGCACTTCGTTAGGAATCGAAATCAAATCGAAAACGGTTGTGCTTACGAATGGAACATTTCTAAATGGATTGATCCACATCGGGGAAAAACAGTTTGGTGGTGGTAGAGCAGGCGAGAGTGCTGCCTACGGTATCACGGAAGATCTGGTTAAAATGGGATTCACTTCCGGAAGAATGAAAACAGGAACACCGCCACGCGTTGATGGACGTTCGCTGGATTACTCCAAAATGGAAATACAACCCGGTGATGAAAACCCTTCCAAGTTTTCTTATCTGGATATAACCAAACCATTGACACACCAAAGAGCGTGTCATATGACGTATACTTCAGAACTGGTTCACGATTTATTGCGTGAAGGTTTTGACCGCTCGCCGATGTTTAACGGTAGAATTAAAAGTTTAGGACCGCGTTATTGCCCGTCCATTGAAGATAAAATTAACCGTTTTGCCGACAAAGAACGCCACCAGTTATTCGTAGAGCCGGAAGGCTGGAATACGGTAGAAGTTTATGTGAATGGCTTTTCAACTTCCCTTCCGGAAGATGTTCAGTTTAAAGCCTTGCGTTCTGTAGCCGGATTTGAAAATGTAAAATTCTTCCGCCCGGGTTATGCGATCGAATACGATTATTTCCCGCCGACACAGTTAAAGCACACTTTGGAAACAAAATTGGTGGAAGGTTTATATTTTGCCGGACAGATCAACGGAACCACAGGATATGAAGAAGCAGCATCACAAGGTTTGATTGCCGGAATGAATGCACACTTAAAAGCACACGATCAGGATCCGTTTGTTTTAAAACGTAACGAAGCTTATATCGGAGTGTTGATTGATGACCTGATTACAAAAGGAACGGAAGAACCATACCGGATGTTTACTTCCCGAGCCGAATACAGAACGTTATTACGCCAGGATAATGCCGATTTTCGTTTGACGCCAATGTCACACGCTGTTGGTCTGGCTTCCGACAAACGTTTGCAACGTATGGAGCAAAAAAGAAACAATTCGGAAGCGTTTGTTAATTTCTTTAAAGAAACCAGTGTAAAAGTTGCCGAGGCGAATCCTATTTTGGAAGCCAAAGGTTCTGCACCAATTTCGCAGCCGGATAAGATGTTTAAAGTATTTTCCAGACCACAATTGGATTTGGAAGATATTTTGAAGTTTGAAAAGGTTAAAGAATACGTTGAAGAAAATAATCTGGATCTGGAAGTAATCGAGCAGGCAGAGATCCAGGTAAAATATTCCGGTTATATCGAAAAAGAAAAAAATAATGCCGACAAACTAAACCGATTGGAAGATGTTCGTATTCCTGAAAATTTCGATTACGATAAAATAAAATCCCTTTCGTTTGAAGCAAGAGAAAAATTAAAGAAAATAAAACCGGCCTCTGTTTCACAGGCATCCCGAATCAGCGGTGTATCACCAAGTGATGTTTCTGTGTTATTGGTTCACATGGGAAGATAAAATAGAAGCGGTATAAAGATTGAAAAGTAACGGAAGTATAAAGTACTCAGGTTATTTTTCAATCTTTGCTTTTTATGTTCCACGTGAAACTAACTTTGCGAAGGCTTGTAAATAAAGAGATTTAGCTCCAAAAACAAAATTTTTAAATTCGTTTAGCATCCATGAATTTTTCAGACAACACCATTTATATAAAAGTAAAAGACCATTCCGTTTCCAAAGAAAATTTTGAATTACTGTTGGACGAAGAGCTACAGCTTTTAAAAACCAGTCCGCAGCCCTCTTTAGAAAAATTACCGTCTTATTATGAAAGCGACGATTATATTTCGCACACAGATGGAAAACGTTCTTTGTTTGAAAAAATATACCACTTCATTAAAAGAAAAGCCATTCGTGATAAAGTGCGCTTAATAACAAGCCTACAAAATCAAAAAGGTTCTTTATTGGATATTGGTGCCGGAACTGGCGATTTTTTATTGGAAGCAAAAAAACAGCATTGGAATACTATCGGAATTGAACCCAGCGAAAAAGCAAAAGGAATTGCAATTCAGAAAGGAATTGCATTTGCAGAAAATTTAGCCTCACTTCCGGATCATTCTTTTGATGTCATTACAATGTGGCATGTATTGGAACACGTTCCGGATTTAGAAAATCAGATCGCTGTTTTAAAAAGATTATTGAAACCAAATGGAACAATAATTATAGCTGTGCCAAATTTTAAATCCTACGATGCCAAATATTACGGAGCATACTGGGCAGCTTATGATGTGCCGCGACACCTTTGGCATTTTTCAAAAACTGCTATTGAAAAATTATTCCGGAAGCAAAATATAAAACTGGTAAAAGTTTTGCCAATGGTATTTGACAGTTTTTATGTTTCACTTTTATCCGAAAAATATAAAAACGGGAAAATGAATTTTATTAACGGTTTTTGGATAGGCTTACAGTCAAATTTAAAAGCAAAACGAAATTCGGAGTATTCTTCACACATTTATATCCTGAAAAACGAGTAAAAATTAAAATAAAAGGAAATAATAAACGTTTAGAAGCTGAAATATCCGATTTATAGGGGAAATTTAGAAAGTGGCTTAAATCGCTTTATTTGAATCCGGTTTTTATAGCTATTTATTATTGATTATAAATTCAGCATAAAGAAATCTTATTCCTTTAAAAAAACAATAAAACGAACGGAATTTGAACTTTCCGGTGTACAACTTTGGAACTTTGATTCGAATTCTTATTTTTACAGAAAATTATAAATCATAATTCATAAAATGAAAAAATCCTTATTAATAATCGGACTTGCATTTGCAATGTTTTCTTGTAACAATGCTACACAATCATCTTCTGAACACAAAACGGCTTATGTGGATACAGCCAAATTATTAGAAGAAAACGATGAAGCAAAAGACATCGAATCGAAATACAAAACCAAATCGCAGGAAATGGGAAGAGAGTTAGAAGGAGAAGCGAAACAATTCCAAAGCGATGCGGCAACTTTTCAAAGAGATGCACAGGTAAAAGGAATGGCATGGGCGCAACAAAAAAGTGCTGAATTGCAAAAAAGAGAGCAACAACTGGGAATGAAACAACAGGCAATGTTGCAAACATTACAACAGGAAAGTGGTAAAGAAATGGATTCTTTAGTAAAAAGAATTAAAGAATATATCAAAGATTACGGTAAGAAAAACAGCTACGAATATATTTACGGAACGGGTGATGCAGCTTCCATATTGTATGCTAAAGAAGGATATGATATCACAGAAAAAGTAAGCAAAGAATTAAACGAGAAATATAAAGCCGGCGGTAAAAAAGAAGAGCCAAAAGCTGAAGAGAAAAAATAATCAAAAGCCTTCCTTGTGAAGGCTTTTTTATTGTAAATCAAATACTTATTTATAGTATCTTAGAATATTATTATAATTCTACGCCAAATGGAAAAAATTTCAAACGCCGCAGCTTATGTTTTGCGCTTTATTAACCAAACCCAGAAGTCCGTATTTTTAACGGGCAAAGCGGGTACGGGCAAAACAACCTTGCTACTCGAAATCATCAATACAACTCATAAGAACACCGTTGTAGTGGCTCCCACAGGGATTGCCGCATTAAATGCCGGTGGTGTCACGATACATTCCCTGTTTCAGCTGCCTTTTGCGGCCTTCCTTCCGGATGCGACAATGGATCCGCAGGTTTCCGAAACCACACGCTTTGAAAACCAGGTAACCCTGCGCCGCCATTTCCTGATGAGCAATGTCAAACGTGCCGTTATTCAAAACATGGAACTGCTGGTCATTGATGAAGTGAGTATGCTGCGGGCAGATGTTCTGGATGCGATGGATTTTATGCTTCGGAAAGTAAGACGCAACGAACAGGCATTTGGCGGAGTACAAGTTTTATTTATAGGAGATTTACTACAATTACCACCCGTTGTAAAAAATGAAGAATGGTCGGTGTTGCAGCGTTATTACCGTGGTAAATTCTTTTTTCATTCGCATGTGATCCAGCTGAACCCGCCGTTATACATTGAACTGGACAAAATTTTCCGGCAAACCGATTCGGATTTTATTGCCGTTTTAAACAACCTCCGCAATAACAAAGTCACGAGTGAGGATCTGGCGATACTGAATCAGTTTGTAAAACCCGATTTTGATTTTAAAAAACACAAAGGTTATATTACCCTTACCACACACAATGTAAGGGCAGATACCATAAATACCGAAGCCTTAAAGGATCTGGAAGGAAAAGAATATACGTTCCATCCGGAAATCGTTGGGGAATTTCCGGAAAAGATCTACCCGGTGGACCAGCTTTTAAACCTGAAAGTAGGGGCGCAGATTATGTTTGTTAAAAACGACCTCTCTTTTGAAAAGCTCTTTTTCAATGGAAAAATGGGAATAATCAAATCGCTTTCGGCTAACGAAATCTTTGTCCATTTTCCGGAAGAGAACAAAACAATAGAAGTGGAGCGCTACGAATGGAAGAACATCCGCTACTATGTGGATGAGATGACCAAGGAAATCAATGAAGAAATCCTGGGAACGTTTACCCATTATCCGATTAAGCTGGCGTGGGCGATAACGGTACACAAAAGCCAGGGATTAACCTTCGACAAAGCTGCGCTCGATGTATCACGCGTTTTTCTGCCCGGACAAGCCTATGTTGCTCTTTCGCGTTTGCGTTCGTTAAAAGGGCTTATTTTGCTTTCCCCGATACATATGAACGGTATTTCGAACGATGCCGATGTGATGGACTATGCACAAAACAAAGCCACGGAAGAAAAACTGGAAGATTCGCTGGAAGCCGAAACCCGCTATTTTATTCATAACTACCTGAAAAACAGTTTCGATTGGAGCGACCTGGCGGCACAATGGAGCAAACACCAGCAAACCTACCTTTCCGAAACCGAAAAATCGACCAAATCGAAATCCAGAACCTGGGCACAGCAGCAATCAAAAGCGGTGCATGATTTACTGGAGCCGTCCCGGAAATTTATTGCACAGCTCAACAAACTGTTTTATGAGGAACCCATTAATCTTGAATTCATTGACGAAAGAATAAACAAAGCCTTTGACTACTTTTTTCCGAAAATGGATGCTTTGGCGTTTGATATTTTCTGGAAAATAGAAGAAATAAAACGCCAGAAAAAAGCCAAAACATTTTATGAGGAACTATCCGAGCTGGAAGAACTCCAAACCAATGCTGTCCTGCGATTGCTAAAGACAAGGCTGCTGATGAAAGCCATACTGGACAAGGAAGAAATTTCAAAAGAAAAACTGACCTCACCGTTATTGCAGCGTTACAAACAGGATAAAATTGAGGTGATCAAAGAAGCCCTTCGTAAAAACCCGGTAACACTGATAGAAGACGAGGAAGATGTGCAACGGTATACTTCCAGAAAGAAAAAAGCAAAAGAACCCAAAAAATCGACCATCGAAGAAACGCTGGAACTCTGGACGCAAAACCTTTCGATACCGGAAATTGCCGGTATCCGGAAGCTTACTGTGGCAACCATCTATACCCATTTTTCAAAGCTGATCCAAATGGAAGCATTGTCCCTTTCCGACCTGCTTCCGGAAGAAAAAATCAAACAGATGAAAAAAGCGTTCAAAGGATATAAAGGCGAAAGTCTGAACGAAATAAAAGAAAAATACGGCGATGAATTCTCCTGGGATGAACTGCGGTTGTATAAATCCAGCTTATAAAAAAAGAGCCTCTGATAAACGTCAGAGGCTCTTTTTTTATAAGGAGTATATTTTTATAGCCAGTAAACCGCTAAAATAGCCGGAATAAAATAAATTACAATGGTACGGGCTCCGTCATAATCCTTGGCAATTCGCTGACCGAAAAGCAAAAACAATAACGTCACACAGGAAAAAGTAGCGCCATAATGACCAAAAGTAGTGCTGCCGTTCATAACCAGCTGTGCAATTCCGATCACACACAAAGCGCCGGCGATAACTTCTAAAACTAAAATCAGCAATAGCGATTGCGGTACCTGGTTTTTGATAAAGGTTTTCGAAAAATGCCCTTTCAGCCATTCTACATTTCCTTTCCAGTCCATGATTTTATCATATCCGGATTGTAAAAAAGTAATAGCCAGAAAAGCTAAAATTAAGATTCCAAAGATTTCGGTATTTGTCATGTTGTTTATTTTTTATGTATTAAACGGGTTAGTTTTATAGAAAGGTCGGTAAGGATAATCTTGGCATTTCCGTTGCGCTCAATGTGGTAAATAGCATCCGAAAGTTCCTTGAAAATATCGTGGATGTTATTGCCGTTAACAAAAGGGGCAAAATTTTCCAGTTTGAATTTTTCAACGGTCGGTTCGATGTACACCAGTTTTGGAGACTGATAGTTCAGCAATAAAGCCTGGCGGAACATTTCGATACAAAAATGCAGGAACTGTTTTTGTGCCTCACGGCCAATACCGGCAATTTCCTCACTCCAGGAAATCAAATCCTGAATGGCTGCAGCATTTCCCTTGGCACGAAAAGCCGCACGAACCCATTGTACAAACCAGACTTCAAAAGGAAAATCATCTTCATTTTTGTGCAATAACTGTAAGGCCTTGTTGTAATTACCCTGTGCCTGATGCGCCAGTTTGAAAGCCGATTTTTCTTCGATTTTTTCACGTGAAACAAGGGTTTCCGCAATAACAGTTTCCGGTAAACCGCTAAAATGCAATACCTGGCAACGGGATAAAATGGTTTGAAGAATATCGTCCTCATTTTCTGTGATTAGCAGGAAAACCGTTTTTTGCGGCGGTTCTTCCAGCAGTTTCAGCAATTTATTTGAAGTGGCGATATTCATTTTATCGGCCATCCAGATAATCATCACTTTATAACCGCCTTCGTAAGATTTTAGCGACAAAGATTTTACGATTTCCTGTGCTTCGTCAACACCAATCTGTCCCTGCTTGTTTTGTATGCCAATGGATTTATACCAGTCAAACAAACCGCCGTAAGGAGTAGTGGTCACAAATTCGCGCCAGTGCTTCATAAAATTGGCACTCACCGGGTGGCTTTTCACTTCATCATTTGATGAAACCGGAAAAACAAAATGCAGATCCGGATGTGAAAAATGAGCAAACTTTAAATTGCATGCCTCATTTCCCGAATGGTTTTCACCGTCAACATTGGAACACAGTATATATTGCGCATAGGCAATTGCCATGGGTAAAGTACCTGAACCTTCGGGTCCTACAAAAAGCTGCGCATGCGGAATCCTGCCCGAATCGGCACTTTTTGTCAAATGGCTTTTAATATGAACTTGTCCTAATATTTCTGAAAATAACATAGAGCAAATATAGAATAAAACCCCAACAGTAAAAACAGGGAAAGCAATCACCGCAAAAAAACAATATTTTACCGCAATAATTTTACAGGCTAAACCAATAAGCTTATTTTTGATAGGAAACTTTTAAAAAATGAAAAGAAAGATCTCATTTTATGGTTATCATCTCTGCATCTGCATTTCATTTTTAGTGCTGCCCTATCTTTTTTCATCCCAAAACAGCATCATTAAAATACCGGATATTTTTAATAACGGACATGACAGAACCTATTTTGTGATCTATCTCGGTTTGCTGATTTTCTTTTATGTAAACTATTATTTTTTTATCCCGAAACTGTATTTTGCCGATAAGAAAACGCTGTACTTCACGCTTCTTTTTTTCTTCCTGATTGTATTACTGCTGCTGTCGCATTTTTTTGACAAACCGGAAATGGATATTTTCAACCTGGAAAGAATGCCCAAACCGGAGCCGCCATTCAAAGGAGGACCGGGACCGGAATTTCATCCGATGCACAAGGATAAACCAAATCAGAATTTTAATACAATTTTGGTATATCTGACCGGAACCTTAATGAGCCTTTTTCTGGCAATCAACAGACGGCTTCAAACGGTTGAACGGGATAAAATGAAAGCCGAAATTTCCTTATTGAAAGCACAGATAAACCCGCATTTTCTTTTCAATACGCTAAACAGTATTTATGCACTGGCAATTCGTAAAGATGACCGCACGGCAGATTCGATTGTTCAGCTTTCGGAATTAATGCGCTACATTATCCGGGATGCCCATGACGATAAAATTGCCTTGGAAAAAGAGGTCAACTATATCAACAATTATATTTTATTGCAGCGTTCCCGTTTGGGAAACACGGTAACTATTGAATATGAATTAAACGGCAGCACGGCAGCGAAACAGATAGCACCACTGATCCTGATTTCATTTATTGAAAATGCCTTTAAACATGGCGTGAATCCGGATCAGCCATCGGAAATAAAAATAAAGATTTCAATTACCGATGAAAACATTATGCTGTTCGTCAGCAATAAAAAAGTTGATTCTGTCCAAAGCGAAAAAGGAATGGGATTGCAGAATACGACAGAACGGCTGGAATTGCATTATGCCGGAAAATACAATCTGGAGCTAACGGATACAGCAGCTAATTATACCATTGCACTAAATCTTGAACTATGATCAGAGCCATTGCCCTTGATGATGAACCGCCAGCCTTGGAAATTTTGCAAAGTTTCTGTAGTCAGACAAACGATATTGATTTACAGAAAACATTTACAAAATCGGAAGAAGCATTAAAGCATCTTAAAAAATATCCCACGGATTTATTATTCCTGGATATCAACATGCCGTCTATTTCAGGAATTGATTTCTTTAAAAAAATACCCCATAAAATAATGGTTGTTTTTACAACCGCATATTCCGAATTTGCCGTTGAAGGATTCACCCTCAATGCCACCGATTATCTTTTAAAGCCATTTTCGTTTTCCAGATTTCAACAGGCTGTGGAAAAAGCAAAAAATCAATTTGCTTCCGAAAATAAAAGTCAAAACACGGAACAGCAGTTTTTGTTTATAAGAGCCGATTACAGCCTGATAAAAATTCCCGTTTCGGATATTTTATTTATTGAAGGATTAGACGATTACCTGAAAATCCATATCCGGAACCAGAAAACAGTTGTGGCGCGGATGACGATGAAAAGCATATTGGAAAAATTATCTCCTGATGAATTTTTCAGAGTACATCGGTCGTATATCGTTCCGATAGGCAAGATTGATAAAGTGAAAGGTAAAATCATCCATATCGGCAATGAAGAAATACCTGTTAGTGCAACGTATGAAACTATTTTTTTTCAGGCATTAGAACATAAATCATGAGCAAGTTTTTACAGCAGCCTTCGCAAATTTACAAAGCCCCTTTCCGTGAGCATATCGAAAATAATATCCATCGCTGTCTGGCGACATTTAACTATCTTGAATATCAGGAAGACAGCCGCAAACCGTATAGAAATATTCAGCTGATTAACGATGAAACACTTGCGGCTCAGCAAAAGGTAGTGTATACCGCTCAGCAAAACCAGGATGTCCTGATTATCCCGCTGGTGGGTGCGCTCGATTGTAAAACAACGGCAGAACCGGTATTGGTAAATACCGAACAATGCTTTTTGTTTTCGGCAAATGCCGGGATGCCGTTTGAAATACAGAACCCATACGAAAAGGAGCTGATTAATTTTATTCAGATCCGGTTTGACAATACCGGATTATACCGGGAGCCGTTATTGAAAACATTTGATTTTACGGTAAAGAACCACTTATTTCCATTGGCAGTCACGGATAATTATGCTGTTTTTACCGGAATGTTTGCGGGCAGGGAAGAAGGAACCTATACTCCAAAGAATACCCAAAACGGAATATTTGCCTATGTTATTCACGGTGCTTTCGAATTTCAGAACCGGCTGATAGAAAGCAGGGACGGATTAGCGATTAGTGAAGCCGAAACCATTGAATTTGAAGCACTATCTGAAAATGCGATTTTATTGCTTTTTGAAACGAAATAAAAACGGTTTAAAAATCAATATTCTACAGTTTACCTCAAAATAAAAAGCGTTTACCTCATTTTTTTGGCAATAAAAGTTAGCAAATCTAAATTTGAGTAACTAAATAGCTAAAAAGGATGGAAAGAAAAGTATTTTTAAAGAACAGCCTGGGTTTTCTCGGAATGGTTGTGGCAGCTCCTTCACTTTTACGGGCAGCAGGATCCTGTCAGAGCGATATGGAAATTGAAAACACCGCTGCCTGTAGTGTTACAAATAGTGAAACGGCAGGACCTTTTCCTACTATTTCCCCGGCTTCATGGGTAAGAACCAATATTGTGGGCGACAGAACCGGAATCCCGTTTACGATCAATATTACCATTAAAAATACCAATGGCAATTGTAATGCACTCACCGGAGCAATTGTAGATATCTGGCATTGTGATAAAGATGGTAATTATTCTGAATACGGCGGAACCGGAATGCAGCCTGCCAATTATACCAGCAACCATTTTTTAAGAGGAAGACAAACTACGGATGCTAATGGATTAGTCAGTTTTACCTCCATTTTCCCGGGTTGGTATACCGGAAGGGCTACGCATGTTCACGTACATGTCTATAACGCTTCGGGAACCTCATTGTTAATTACTCAAATTGCATTTCCGGAAGGTACAAACAGTGCTGTTGTTCAGGTTAATGCTGCGACCAGCTACGGGTACACAAAAGGAATGACCGGTTATACTTACAATGCCGGCGACAATGTTTTTTCGGATGGCGTGAGTAATGAAATGTCGGTGATTACCGGAAGCATTGCAGAAGGCTTTGTACAGACACATACCATTTTTGTTGCCGGTCCAACCTTAGGCGTTGCAGATGCTGCCCAGAAAGAATTCCAATTGCAGCAAAACTTCCCGAACCCTTTTCAGACCACAACCAAGATACCATTGCTTTTAAATTCGTATTCTACCGTTAAAGTGGATATTATAGATTTAAGCGGCAGGCATATAGGAACCCCGATTAACGGAGAGTTTCCGGCAGGAACAAATTACCTGGAACTGAACAGGAATAATTTAAGCAGCGGATATTATATTTTTAGAGTTATTGTTGAAAATGATAATGGTGTATTCAGCGAAAGTAAAAAAATGCTGGTACATTAAACTACGTCTGTTTAAGCTGAAGAAGATACAAAAAGTATCTTCTTCTTTATTTTCAGGATATTAAAACAAATTCGGGATGAAATTTTCAAAAATAAGATTAGCCTATCGTATGGTTATTGACAATACATCCGGTATTGTCTGGCAGCAATATGTTTTTGAGGATACCTTTAGAGAATATTTGATGCAGCAGCAGGCATACAATTCCAAAGAAAATCCACAGTTTACCTTCAGGGATTTACTGTATCATAACGATAAGGCTGAAAAGCTGCATTTTTTAACCGGAATAGCAGCAGAACCCTATATCAGCCAGTTAAAAGGAAATATTTATAATGTTCCGGATGCCTTGGGCAACAACTATTTGCCATTTATCAATTACAAACTGGATATTATCAATACCGATATCCGGGATAGTACAAAACACAAAATCGGGATTACGTTCTATTCTCCGGTTGTAAGACTGATTGATCTGATCGACAGGCATTATCTGGTTTCGGTCAATACAGAAACCGATTCAGCATGGGAAACCCTCTCTTTTCCGTTTCAGGAAAATCTGGCTATTTGTTACTTCGAGAAAGCAGACTACTAAGAAATACAAGGTTTGCAGCATGTTTCAGCCATATCAAAACCATCCTTTTTTTACCGTGTAAAAAATCATTTTAGTAGTAAAAATGGCTTTTCTACCGATAGAAATAAATAATACGCAGTTTTGACCGGTTTATTTTTCATTAAAATTCAAAAAAGCACATAAAAAATAAAAATATTATATTTGTAGATTATAAATAAAACAATCAACAAAAAAATATCAAATGAAAACCCTGAACGACTTTAATTTTAAAGATAAAAAAGCTATTATACGTGTCGATTTTAATGTACCGCTTAATGAAAATTTTGAAGTAACCGATGCTACCCGTATTGAAGCGGCAAAACCAACTATCGATAAAATTTTAAGTGAGGGTGGAAGTGTTATTTTAATGTCTCACTTAGGACGTCCGAAAGGCGTTGAAGAGAAATATTCCCTGAAACATATCGTATCGAAAACCGCAGAAATTCTGGGAGTTCCGGTAACATTCGCCTCCGATTGTATTGGAGCTGTTGCTGAAAATGCGTCCCAAAATTTAAAACCGGGTGAAGTTTTACTTTTGGAAAACCTTCGTTTTTATGCTGAAGAAGAAAAAGGCGATGTTGATTTTGCAGAAAAATTAGCCGCATTAGGGGATATCTATGTAAATGATGCTTTTGGAACGGCACACAGAGCACATGCTTCCACAACCATTATTGCCCGTTTTTTCCCGGAAAACAAATGTTTCGGATTATTACTGGCAAAAGAAATTGAAAGCTTAAACAAAGTTTTAAATAATTCGGAAAAACCGGTAACCGCCGTTTTAGGAGGTTCTAAAGTTTCTTCGAAAATCACCGTTATTGAAAACATCCTTGACAAAATCGATCACATGATCATTGGCGGCGGAATGACTTTTACCTTTATCAAAGCCCTGGGCGGAAATATTGGTAATTCCATTTGTGAAGACGATAAAATGGCATTGGCATTGGAAATATTGGAAAAAGCCAAAGCAAAAAATGTTCAGATTCATTTACCGGTTGATGTTGTGGCTGCCGATGCTTTTTCGAACGAGGCAAACACTCAGATTGTTCCGGTAAACGAAATTCCGGACGGATGGCAGGGATTGGACGTAGGTCCGAAATCGCTGGAAGCGTTAAAAGATGTTATTAAAAATTCGAAAACCATTTTATGGAACGGTCCTTTGGGTGTGTTTGAGCTGGAAAAATTTGCAGAAGGAACCATCACTTTAGGGAATTTTATTGCAGAAGCGACTAAAAACGGTGCTTTTTCCCTTGTTGGAGGCGGTGATTCTGTTGCAGCGGTAAAACAGTTCGGATTAGAACCAAAAATGAGTTATGTTTCCACTGGTGGCGGGGCAATGCTGGAAATGTTAGAAGGAAAAACACTACCCGGAATTGCAGCTATTTTAGATTAATTTTCTTTTTTTAACAATATTTATAGAAAATATAAGTTATTAGCTATTATGTTTGCAATGCCTACATAAAGAATTGAGTTGTAATATGTTATAAGATAGAATGTATGAATAATAAAAAAATGTTATCTTTATTTCTCGGTCTTTTCAGCCTGGCTGCCTTAGCTCAGGAAACTGCCGAAAATGAAGTCCAAATCAAACCCGAGATTAAACTATCCTATCTGGATTCCCTGAAATCTACTTTCATCAAATATGAAACCAGTGCCTGCATTGATGAAATGTGGATGAAAGAATTAAGCAATCAGGAACTGTTTACCGATATGGAATCGGACATTGCTAAAGTGAATATTGATCAGGAAGTTTCTTATGATTTACCAACAGACCTACTGAAAGAACGATTGAAAAAACTGGATGAAAAATCCCCGTTTAATATCGAATACAATCCGGCTCTGGAAAATGTAATCAAATCATTCTTAAAGAACAGACCGAAAGCTTTCGAACGAATGATGGCTATTTCGGAGTATTACTTCCCGATGTTTGAAGAGCATCTGGCAAAATACAATATTCCGCTGGAAGTGAAATATCTGGCGATAGTGGAATCGGCTCTGAATCCAAAAGCAAAATCAAGAGTGGGCGCAACAGGATTATGGCAATTCATGTATGCTACCGGAAAACAATACAACCTTGAAGTGAATTCTTATGTGGATGAACGCAGCGATCCTTTGAAAGCTACTGAAGCGGCATGTCAGTACTTCTCAGCGATGTACGGCATTTTTGGTGACTGGGATCTGGTTTTAGCATCCTACAATACCGGACCGGGGAATGTTTCCAAAGCAATCCGCCGTTCGGGAGGATTAACAAACTACTGGAACATCCGTAAATACATGCACAAGGAAACACAGGGATATTTGCCGGCTTTCCTGGCAACCATGTATATTTATGAATATAAAAAAGAACATGGAATTGTGCCTAAAAAAGCACCATTGACCTATTTTGAAACCGATACGTTAATGGTTAAACAGAAAATGTCATTCAAACAGCTTTCCGACTTACTGGATATTCCGGTGGAGCAATTGCGTTTGCTAAACCCGATCTACAAACTGGATGTGGTTCCTTATTTTTCAGACAAACCGCATTATATCCGTTTGCCAAAACAAAAAGCGGGAATGTTTGCTTCCAATGAAGATAAGATTTATGCCTATTTGAAATTTGAAGAGGACAAACGCGAAAAACCATTTACTACAATTCGCAAAGAGGCACTTGCACAGCGAACAGCAAATGGAACAGGCAGGGATTCTGTAGCGATAGCCGATGTGGAAGATTTCCCGATGAAATCCGTTAAAAAAACGAAAACAAAATTCCATACCGTTAAGCGTGGTGACAATCTATCTGAAATATCGTCTAAATACAACGTGACGGTGGCAGAACTGAAAAAATGGAACAAGCTGAAAAAGAATAGCGTTAATGCCGGTCAGAAATTAAAAATACAGTATGAAACTACTGTGGCTGTTGCCGACAGAACAACTGCTAAAAAGAAAATAACAGAACCAAAAGTTGCAGAACCTAAAATCGTTGAGCCTAAAGTTATTGAGAGCGAAGGATTGTATGTGGTTCAAAAAGGAGATAACCTGACAGCAATTGCCGAAAGACATAAAATTACCATTGACCAGTTAAAAGACTGGAATAATATGGAATCGAATGAAATTCAGGCCGGACAGAAATTAACGGTGCAACAGCCGGTTGAAGAAGCGGTTGCCGTTGTGGAAAAAGAAGTTGCCAAAAAAGAAATCATCAGAAGAGATTCCAGCAAAGAACGCAACTATAACAAAGAAAGAATGTATATCGTTCAAAAAGGAGATTCGTTGTTTAGTATTGCAAAAAAACACCCGGGAATTACCGTTGCTGAAATTAAAAAATGGAATAATATAGAAACTGAAAATATTAAACCGGGTATGAAGCTTAAAATAAACGGCTAATACCTGCCCAAGACATAAGTGAAAAAAGGAATCTTTTTGACCATTATCTTATTATTGCTTTCTCTTGTTTCCTGTCAGCAAAAACAGGAACAAGGGGAAGCTTTTTTGCCTTCTTCAAAAGGCAACATCAACGACATTGCGATTGTTATTGACGATGTTTTATGGTCCGGAGAAGTGGGCGACAGCCTTCGTAAAAAACTGGCTTACCCTATTGACGGGCTGCCGCAGGAGGAACCCATCCTGACGATCAACCAGTATTCTCCCAAGATCTTTGAGGGTGTGGTAACCCAAAGCCGGAACATAATTGTGGTTTCCAAAGGCATTACCAAAGAATTCAAACATGTGGAAAACAAATATGCCAGGCCGCAGAATGTTTTTTACATCACCGGATATTCCATACACGAGATTCTGGATCTGATCGAATTGCATTCGGAAACAATTATCTCCATTATAAAATTTTCCGAAATCCAGGTTGTCCAGCAAAAAATGGGCAAAGCGCTGCTGAAAGATGATAAGCTGCGGGGCGTGTTTTTAATCAACATTAAAATACCGGATACGTACAAGTATGTTGCGGAAAAAGAAAATTTTTACTGGATCAAAAAAGATATTCCGTCCGGCAGTTCGAGCCTATTGGTCTATCAGGTGCCGATGGGACAGATAGAAAGAGGGAACGACATCGTTGGAAACATTGTCAAAGTAAGGGACTCCGTTGGAAACCTGTACATTCACGGAACGATGGAAAACTCCTCGATGATCACGGAAGAAGGCTATTCCCCTTATTTTTTTACAACAAAAGTAGACGGGAAGCTTACCTATGAAACGAAAGGTACCTGGGAACTCCAGAATAATTTTATGAACGGACCGTTTCTGAATTATGTCATCCGCGATGAAAAAAACAAACGATACCTGATTTTAGAAGGATTTACCTATAATCCGTCCAATGCCAAAAGAGACCTTATTTTTGAGCTGGAAGCGATTATCAAATCCGTTCACATATTAGAATAATTACTTTTATCAATAAACAATGAGTTTAGAATTCAAAATAAAGCGTTTTAACGAGCTTTCGCTTGTTGAGTTATATTCGGTATTGCAACTGCGCTCAGAGATCTTTGTAGTGGAGCAGGATTGCGTTTATCAGGACATTGACGGTAAAGACGACAAAGCCTTACACGTATTGGGAACTTTTAACGGTGAATTGGTGGCTTATTGCCGGTTGTTTCAGCCGGGCGATTATTTTGCAGATGCTTCTATCGGAAGAGTAGTGGTTAAAGCAACCTATCGCGATAAAAAATGGGGACACAACCTGATCCGGGAAGCCATTAACGGAATTGCAGCCCGTTATAATGCTGCAGTCATAACCATTTCGGCACAGCTTTACCTGAAAAAGTTTTATGAATCCCACGGATTTGTAAAAGTATCGGAAGAATACCTGGAAGATAATATTCCGCATATCGAAATGCGGAAAGCATAAACCGTTACACTTTTGTGATAACCAGTTCCACGCGGCGGTCCTGATCGGGGCCGTTGCCCAATGGCTGTGTGTTGCCGTAACCTTTGAAGGTCATTCGTTTTTTATCGATCTTTTTCTGGATTAAAAACTTATATACGGCCTGCGCACGGTTATGGGATAACATCCTTTTTTTAGTATCCTTGTCTATCGCTTCTTTTTGAAAAGTAGGCGTACAGCAGATATGCCCCTGTATTTCAAACTCTAAGTTTTTGTATTTGTGCAGTAGTTTGGCAATCCTTTCCAGTTCGTTTTTTGACTTTAAGGTCAGGCGGCTGCTGCCTTTATCGAAAAGGATTTTTTCAAGATAGATCCTGTCGCCAATTACCAGGTCGCTTTTAATGGTGGAATGAATACCCGGAATCGGTTTTAACGGAACCGGTTTGAAGTTCATCACAACATCCACGCGGCGGTTTTTCTGGCGTACTTCCGGAAGATTGTCAATAATATCATCATCGATAAGCACGCGCCCTTTTCCTTCAATGGTTACAATGATCTTGTTTTTGATACCCTTTTCAATCAGCTTGTTTTTGATCGTATTGGCACGATTGTTCGAAAGCTTATAGTTATAGGCATCTTTGCCGCGATCGTCGCAATAACCGTAAATCTGGATGCTTTCCACGCGGGTAGTATCGATGGCCTTGACGAAAGCCACCACATCGTTAGCCTGTTTTTCTTCTAAATTAAATTTGTCGAATTCAAAATATACAGAATGAACAACTTCTTCCTGGGCGCTGATGAACTGCGTAATAAACAATAAAAGAAAAACAAACTTCGATAGTTTCATAATGGCTAAGATTGGGTTACTTCCTTTCTTTAATTCTGGTTAAGCTTAAATCTTCCGGCGGGTGAATCACAATCGGATATTGTTCGATTTTCACCGAGCTGCTGTCCAAACCGAAAGCCTGCTCTTCTGAAAGACTTATTTTTTTCAGGAAGAAATAAATATCCAGGATAATTCTTTGGTACCAAGGGAAATCGTTGTCATACGATACAAATTTCTCAATTAATACAAATTTAAAATCACCCAGTACATTGTTTCTGTTTAAGGATTCATAACGGCTGGTAATATCAACCTCTCCGTTTTTCACCATATCCTGAACTACTTTTTTGAATAATAAATTAATACGCGGTGCCACACGGAAACCTAAGTAAAAGTCCACACGGATAATGTCGTCTTTTACAATTTCGCGAACACGGTATTCCATTTCATACGGTTCATCCACAACATTCACGTGAATCAGCCAGTAGATGTCGGCTCTTTTCGGACGCTTCTGTAAAATGGAATAGATAATTTTCGATTCGATTTCGTCACCATGGCTGGCATTGGTCATGTACACCAGGTGCGTTGCATATTTCGGAATGGAAAGGTCATTGCTCAATTCTGAAATGACATTTTTGAATTTCCCGATTTTGACAAATTCGGTATAATCTTTTCGGATTTTTTTAGCGGTAAACCACGTAATCATGATGAAGGCCAGTAGTCCGGCAATAAATACGGATACATAACCGCCATGCGGGAATTTCTCAATATTGGCCAGGAAGAAAGAAATCTCTATGGTCAGATAAACAGAAACAACCAGAACGATAAATATTGGATTATAACGTTTTAGGACCATAAAGAATCCCAGCAGGATCGTGGTCATGATCATACACATTACGATCGCCAAACCGTAGGCCGCTTCCATATTTCCGGATTCTTTGAAGTGTACTACAATGAACACACAGCCAATGAATAACAGCCAGTTAATGGAAGGAATGTATAATTGTCCTTTTAATTCGGTTGGATATTTGATGCGCACTTTTGGCCATAAGTTCAGACGCATTGCCTCACTGATTAAAGTGAACGATCCGCTGATTAACGCCTGGGAAGCAATAACGGCCGCCATTGTAGCAATCGCAATTCCGAATGGTAAAAACCAGTCCGGCATTACCAGATAGAAAGGATTTCCGGGATTGTTCGCGTTTCCGCTCAACTCGATTAACGTACTTCCGGTATGCGAAATCAGGTAGGCACCTTGTCCGAAATAGTTGATAACCAGCATACTTTTTACAAAGATCCAGCTGATACGGATGTTTTTAATTCCGCAATGTCCCAAATCACTGTATAAGGCTTCGGCTCCGGTGGTACAAAGGAAAACATAGCCTAAAACATAAAATCCTTCGTGGTGTATTTTTAATAAATGAAAGGCATAATAAGGGTTAAGTGCTTTTAAAACAGCTACATTGCCCATTAGGTGAATGATACCCAGCGTTCCCAGCATTCCAAACCAAAGCAGCATTAACGGGCCGAAAAATTTTCCAACCAGCTTGGTTCCGAATCGCTGAATAAAGAATAACGCAAATAAAATTCCAATTACAATCGGAATGGTATTCAGTTCCGGATTGTAGGTTCTTAATCCTTCAATGGCAGAAGAAACCGAGATGGGCGGGGTAATAATACCATCAGCCAGCAGGGCACTTCCTCCGAGGATAGCCGGCACAATGAGCCAGCGTTTTTTTAGTTTTTTAACAAGGGTGTATAAGGAAAAGATTCCTCCTTCCCCTTTATTATCAGCACGTAATGTCAGGATTACGTATTTGAAAGTTGTCTGAATTGTCAGGGTCCAGAAAATACAAGAAATAGCACCAAGTACAACATCAGGATTTATTGCTTGTTTGCCAACGATGGCTTTCATTACATATAACGGAGAAGTTCCGATATCTCCGTAAATGATTCCTAATGTTACAATTAAACCACCTAAAGTGACTTTGTTAAGGTGGTTACTGCTATGGGTAGAACTCACGATGTGAAATATTTAAAATCACAAAATTATCATAAAAAACGAAAGTCATGCATAATTCTTTGAAAATTAATTTTTAAGAATTTTGTTGTACTCGGCCGTATTATTCAATATTGCCTGTGCTTTAGTAATTTCGGCATTACTTTTCGTGTAATATTGGTACAATCCTTCCTTGTATTGATAACGTTTTATGATTTCATCGGTGATGAGTTTTTTGATTTCCGTTTTGTTTTTTTCCAGTTCTTTTTCATCACTTCGCTGCAAAGCGGCTAAAAGCTGCTGGTATTCTGCAGTGATCGTTTCGTCTATTTTCTCTTTTTTGGCTGTTGCCAGTGTGTTTTTAAGCGCCAGTTCCGTTTCGGTATCAAATTCGAATTTCTCTTTTTTAAGAAAGGCTTTAAAATCGGCAAAATCGGTATCCGAAAAATTAGGAATGCTGGTACCCAGATTCGGATTTTTATAGTAGTACTGCGTTACATAATTAAAAATACCGTCGTTTTTCAGTAAAGCATCAGCAATGGTACTTTGTTTGGTTTCGGCTAATTCCACATCGGGCTGAATACCGCCGCCGTCATAAACCGTTCTTCCTTTTTTGGTTTTAAATGCATTGTACTGGCTGGCATCGGTGCGGATTGCTTTTCCGTTTTTGTCTTTTTTGGAATAGTCCAAAGCCTGGATGCATCTTCCGGATGGGGTGTAATATCTTGAAATAGTCACTTTTACCTGAGTGCCATAGGTCAGATCCAACGGACGTTGCACCAAACCTTTACCAAAACTGCGGGCACCTACCACTACGGCACGGTCTAAATCCTGTAAGGCACCGGCAACAATTTCGGAAGCCGATGCACTGCGGCCGTCTACTAAAACAACCAGTGGAATTTCCAGATCAACAGGCGGTTTCTGGGTTTTATAGCTGTTATTGTGTTTTTCAATTTTCGATTTCGTCGTTACAATAATCTCATTCTGAGGAACAAAAAGATTACAGATGTTTACCGCTTCGTGCAGTAGTCCGCCCGGATTACCGCGCAGATCCAGAACTATTTTTTTAGCACCCTGGCTTTTTAATTTTTCCAGTGCCTCTTTTGTTTCGGCCGAAGCTTTCGAATTGAATTGCGACAGCACGATATAACCGGTAGTATTATCGCTTAAAAGCGCATAAAACGGAACGGCTTTCAGTTCCACTTCATCCAAAACCAGCTGGGTGTTCATCAGTTTTCCCTGACGTTTGTACTGGATGTCGATTTTGGTGTTTTTGGTACCTTTCAATAATTGTGCGGCATCGTCTTTAAAATCAACCAGATTTACATCGCCAATCTGAACAATTTCGTCACCGGCTTTTAAACCTGCTTTGTCTGCCGGAAAATTTTTATACGGTTCGCGGATAATCAAACGGCCGTCCTTACGGCTGATGTAGGCGCCGATTCCGGTATATTCACCGGTCGAATTGATTTTGAATTTGGCAACGTCCTGTTCGTTAAAATAAACGGTATACGGATCCAGATCCAGTAGCATGTTCTTGATGGCTTTGTCCATCAGTTCTCCCGGATTGGTTTCATCAACATAGTTTTGGTTGACTGTTTTAAACAGGGTTGTGAAAATTTCTATCTGCTTGGCAATTTCGAAGAAATCATCCCGGAAACTGGCACCAACAAATAAAAAACCTCCTGCCACTACAGGAATAATATATTTTTTCTTTAACAGACTTAGCATTTTTTAAACTGATTTTTTCTTAAACCTTCTGCGAATGAAAACAAAAAGCAACACGAAAATAATGATAAATGGCCATACTTGCAGTAATCCCAGAAAGAAAGTTGAAATTCCAAAAAAGCCTTCCTTAAAAGAATTCCACATTTTACTGCCGTAAGATACCGTCGCACCGCTTTCGGAAGCATTGTTCGTGTACATTTCAATCGTTACCGTGCTCATTGCTACCCGGCTTTGCAGGTATTTTAGCTGCCCTTCTTTTGCCTCGATTTCCTCACGAACGGTTGCCAGCCCTTTTTCAATTTCAATTATTTCGGAAACCTTGGTGGCTTTGTTCAGCAATTCGAGATAGCGTTTT
The DNA here is from genome assembly GCF_002379575.1 of Flavobacterium sp. UBA4197. Lineage (NCBI taxonomy): Bacteria > Pseudomonadati > Bacteroidota > Flavobacteriia > Flavobacteriales > Flavobacteriaceae > Flavobacterium > Flavobacterium sp. UBA4197. The sequence continues at coordinate 23,748 of NZ_DFUB01000004.1, read as the reverse complement.
TCTAATGTTTTCTTGGTATTGATGCGGGATTCCACATCAATATATTCTTCGGTAACATCGTCTGATGAAATCTCTTTCCGGTCAAAATGGGAAACACCCTGACCGATGTCGGTTATAAAAGCATCAAAAGCAGTATTCGGAATGCGGACGATGAGGTTGCGGTACACCGAACCGTAATCTTTTCCAGACACATCGTTTTGAATGGTGGCTTTGTATTTTACAATGGCTTTCTGAACATCGGAAAAAGACTGGTTGAGGTCGGAAGTCTCAAACCGAAGGTTGGCATTTTTGATAATTTTGGCTTCGATTTTAGCTTCTTCACCGGCACCGCCCGACTCGTTCTGCAGGGATGGTGCCATAGCAGCGGCAACAGGCGCTGCATCATATTCGGTCGCAGCAATTTGTTCTGAACGCTGTTTTTGACAGCCAATGGTAATTAGTAATAACGACAGGGCAACGATAATTCTTTTCATAAGCAATTGCTATTATTTGATATACAACGTAAAAGAGTATTTAAAAGTACACTTTTTGACGGAATATTAAGCCAATAACACGATTGCTAAAACAATAAAGATTATTGATCTGCTGGGTTGATCGTTGCAATGAACTTTTCGAAAAGCAGTATGGTTTTTTCGTTGATTTCCTGGTAAGTCAGGCGTTCTTTGGTTTGATACAGGAACATAAAAGCATAGGGTTTGTCTGTGTTTTCCAGCAACAGCTGTTTGTTGAGACGGTACGTTTCCCGCAAAACCCTTTTAAAATAATTACGGTCCACCGCTTTTTTGAAATAGCGTTTGGAAACGGAAACACCCATTTTGATTTTTGCTTCCTGTTCTGATTCCAGTGGGGTATAGACTAAGCGCAGCGGATATTTCGATACGGATTTCCCTTCAGAGAATAAAATATCGATGGTGTTTCTGCTTTTTAGTTTTTCCGATTTCGGATAGGTGTTTTTCATGTACGTAATTAAGCGGCAAAGTTACGAAGGGAATCACAGAAATAAAAAGCCTTTCTTCAAAAGAAAGGCCGGAACTTATTTATTCTTAATTAGTTTTTTGGCAATTTCATGCAGTGCGTCCCGGTTTTGGTCCACAAAAAACAAACCTGCCTGGATGAGTTCGTAGATGTTTTTCTTGGAAGTATCGTCCATTTCGGATGAAGCATTTTTGAGTTGCGGCATTAAACGGTAATAGTTTTTCCGATTTCTGGGACCCAGGGTTTCATACATTTTTGTCAGGTGATAATCCACCGTTTCCACGTTGGCAGACAACAGCATATCGATTAAAGGAGCGATCCATTTTATCTTTCCGGCATTTTCAAACTTTTCAAACGTATAAGGTTTGTGCACTTCGCCGGTTCCTACCGAAACAATGATCATATCGTTTATAGCGGGATAATCCGGTTTTTTGTCATCGGACAAAACTTTTGAAAAAGCGATCTTGCGCGCTTCCGCATAAGCACAAAGTGCCGGATTGTTTGCATATACGCCGCCATCGATCAGTACAAACTCCTGGCCGTACAGGGATTTTATTTTTGCCGGCTCGAAATAGGTGGGTGCGGCACTGGTGGCCCGGCAAACATCTTTTACATAAAAATTTTCCAGACTGGAATGCGCTTCATGGCTGGCAAAGAATTTGGCTTTGCGCTGACCGATGTCGTATGAAGTGATCAGGCAGGGCTTGATAAAATCTTTTATTTCCAGGTTACCGAAGACTTCTTCCAGCTGTTTTTCGAGATTTTTCTGCGAGATTTTTTCATTAAACAAACCAAAAGGATTGATCGCGTGTTCCCAGAGGGAAACATTGAAAATGCTTTCTCCTTTTTTAGCATACAGATCCAGAGCGGCTTCCACCGAAAATTTTGCCTTTTTGTTTTTATCCGGAAAGAGCAGGATAGAAGTCAGCAATCCACCGGTGCTGCTTCCGGCAATAAGGTCAAAGTAATCACCCAGCCTGGCTGTGGGGTTGTCGAGCTTCTGTAATTCTTCTTCGATATATTTTAAGATGACACAGGTGATGATTCCCCGGATTCCTCCTCCGTCCAGACTTAATATTCTTATCTTTTTAGACATGGCTTTTACGCTGTTAAGTTTCCTCCAAATAGTGGGGATTTATGTGTAGCTAAAGTATTATTAAAGGACAACATATCCGCTTTTATCCTGTTTCAATTTTGATAATTTTTTCCAATCATTATAACCGCGTTTATCAAAATGCGGCAGGTCTTTGAATTTTTTCCAGTTACCGCCCCATTCCCAACCGTGTTTGGCAAAAATGCGGACACATTCGTACCAGTCGGAAATGGTATCGTTGTCCCAGTCTTTTACTGTATCCCAGGAAGCGGTTTTGCCGTCAATGATTAAACAAATATCTACTGCAAAGCCATAATTGTGAATGGACTGGCCGCCTTTGGCATTGGTGACTTTTTTTCCGGGAACGGTTCGCCCGATGGCGTATAGATCGTTTTGTTCCTTTACCGTGCGCAATCCCTGTGTGATCCTGATTTTTGCCCTGCCGGTGAGTTGCTTGTCACATTCCTGTATGATTTTCGTCATTTCCTCCCTGACAAAAGGGTGTAGTTTTTCAATGCGCTGTTGGGTAGCTTTGTCCATGGTTTTTTGGTTTTAGTCTTTTTGGTGGTATAAAATTAAAAGAAAAAAGCGAACACAAACCGGAAGTGGCCGGTTTTGTCCGTCGGCACGGCGCTATCAGGATAAACAAGTTGTAACGTCTAAATAAAGGCGTTTGCGCTTGTAAAAGCCGGTGTCCGGATCAATTCCGGGTATTAACAATAAAAGCGGCTCTAAGGCCGCTTTTATTGTTATTAAGGCTTCCATAGCGGAAGCTTTGGTATTGGTTATGGTTTTGCCGGATAAACATTGTTTTCTTTTTTCACATCGGCCATTAAATCACTCGGATCAATAACAATCGCTTTGATTGCCGATTTCTCTTTTTTGATCGGTAATTCGTAGGTTGTAAATGCCCAATCCCATCCGTTAAGAATTGTTCTGTTAATGTCCGGGAACGGGTTTTCTTTATTCCAGCGCATTAAGGTGTTCGGGATATAGAAACTTTCTTTGGTTCCGTCCTGGTAAACCACAAGAATATCCAATGGCATTGGCATTCTTCCGATTCTTTCCAAAGTTACTTTGGTGTTTTTACCATCTTCCGTTACGGCTTTGATACCGTAATCAATGGTATTGGTTGTTTTGGTCCAGTCGTTTAAATACCAGTCCAGTGATGCACCGGAAACTTTTTCGGCAGTACGCTTGAAATCGTTAGGCGTAGGGTGTGTAAATTTAAAATCGGAATAGTAACGTTTTAAAGTTTCCATCATTTTGTCCATTCCAATCACATATCCCAACTGTGTCAGGAATACTTCTCCTTTGCTGTAAGCCGAGATACTGTAGACCATGTTTTCATCGAAACGGTCGGCATGTGTAGACTGCGGTTGTTCCCTGCCGGTATTTACCATATAGAAATAGTTATTATAGGCAGACTGGAACGGGTTTTCGTCTTCCTGTAATTTTTTCTCCATTACGTTAATCATGGCCAGGTCGGAAATAAAGGAAGTAAATCCTTCGTCCATCCAGAAATGTTTGCTTTCATTGGTTGCCAAAACGTGCTGGAACCAGGAATGCGCCATTTCGTGAGCGGTTACACCAATTAAACTCGGAAGACTTCTGTCGCCGGTAATCAAGGTACACATGGCATATTCCATTCCGCCATCGCCACCCTGGATCACCGAGTATTGTTTGTACGGATACTGGCCTACGGATTTGTTGAAGAATTCCATTAAAGCAGCTGTTTTTGGCTGGAACTCTTTCCATTTGTCTTTGTATTTCGGGTTGTTTTTGTAGAAAAAGTGTAATGCTACATTGTTTGGTCCCGGATAGATGTCGTGGATAAAATCCTTGTCGGCGCCCCAGGCAAAGTCATGAACCATTGGCGCTTTAAAATGCCAGGTTAATGTTTTGGCTTTTTTAGGGTAAGTAACAGTCACGCCTTTATCCTCATAACCGTGTCCGATTTCATTTTTATTTTGCAGGTAACCGGTCGAGCCAATTACATAATCTTTATCCAGTGTGATCTTTACGTCGAAATCACCCCAAACTCCGTGAAATTCACGTCCGATATACGGATCGGCATGCCATCCTTCGAAATCGAATTCGGCAATTTTCGGATACCATTGGGTCATGGAAAGTGCGACACCTTCGTCTGAATTTCTTCCGGAACGACGAATCTGCAACGGCACCTGTCCGTCGAAATCCAAAGTAAATGTTGTGGATTTACCCGGTAATAATGCTTTGGCAAGATCAACTTCCAGTACAGTTCCTACCACACGGTTGTTTGCCGCAACACCATCCTGTTTGAAGTTCGTTATTTTCAGGTAACCGATTTCATTTGGTTTTAATGTGCTTATTCTACTTTCTTTTACCGTTTTATCTCCGGTTTTGAAGCTTTTTACCATTCTTTTATCCGGATCGGAAATGGTTTTCAATCGCGCATCCATTTCGCTTCCCGGCTGGAAAGCATTGAAATATAAATGGTAAAATACCTTGCGTAAGGTATCGGGAGAATTGTTTGTGTAAACCAGGGTTTGCGTTCCTTTATACTGGAAATTTTTCACATCCATGTTTACCTCCATTTTATAGTCAACATGCTGTTGCCAGTATCCCGGATTTGGATTGTGCTGAGCAAACAAACTACCGATGCTCAGTAAAGAAAGTAGGAATAACTTTTTCATTTTTGTAGTAATTGAATTTAGGCCGGAAGCGGCCTTATGTAATAGTAAAATGGAAGGGAAAGCCCCTTCCATTTTATTCTTTTCTTATTTTTTTGAAGCTACTTTTTCAGCCATGATCAATGCATTGTATGCATTAACCATTTTTCCTGATTTGGAAATTTCGCTGAACATACGCTTGTTGTCAGGATCACCACCTAAAATAACTTCCTGTTTCACTGCAATTCCGGAGTCCATGATAATTTGTTTTACCTGGGCAGCCGTTAAGCCTGGATAGTAAGAACGGATTAAAGCAGCTACTCCGGCAACATTTGGCGAAGCCATTGAGGTTCCCTGTAAGTACTCATAACTTTGGTTTGGCGTAGTGGCATAGATCTTTTCACCCGGAGCAAAAACATCTACATCCGATTTTCCGTAGTTGGAGAAATCAGCTACCAGTTGCGGTCCGTAAACATAGTTTAAGGCACCAACCGTTAAAAAGTTGTCTGCAATTTCCGGCCCCATCTTGATGTTGTCATTCGGGAAACGGTCCACACCGCCGTCTGCATTCAGATCCAATCCTTCATTTCCGGCAGCAACAACGATCAATACGTCTTTTGAAGCGGCATATTTGATAGCATCATAAACCCATTCCGGATGTTGTGAAAAATATTTACCGAAACTTCCGTTGATTACTTTCGCACCGTTATCTACAGCATAACGGATACCTAAAGCGATATCTTTATCATATTCGTCTCCGTCCGGCACGGCACGAACAGCCAGGATTTCAACATTGTTACTCGCTACACCGTCGCCGCCCATTCCGTTAGCTCTGGTTTGTGCAATGATACCCGCAACGTGAGTTCCGTGTTTGGCACCGCTTTTTACAGGACCGATAACATTGTTGTCTCCGTATTTTTTATCGTTAATATCGTTTGGATTGTCACCAACTAATTTTCTACCGTCGAATTGTAAATTCATGTGGTAGTTTACCTGGCTGTAAACCTGATCTTTAAACTCGTCAATTTTGGTCAGATCGTTACCGGTTTGCGGCAATACCTGCGACATTACCATTTTCGCCTGGCTTAAAGCCGGTTCTGAAGTCTGGATTTTCTGAATATCTTCAAGCGTATAGGTATCTTTCTTTAAATGCTTTTTAATAGTGTTGCTGGCATTTAAGATAAAATCAAGCTGTTGTTTCGCCTGCATTACCTCACTGGATTCTTTTTCGTATTCTGCTTTTGCTTTTTTATAGGTTTCAGAACCGTCGTCTCCTTTTTTAAGGATACGGATATATTCCATGTTTTCATGTTCTGCTTTTCCTAAAAAGTTCCAGCCGTGGATGTCATCAATATAACCGTTTTTGTCGTCATCGATTCCGTTTCCGGCAACCTCTTTCGGATTTGTCCAGATAACCGGTTTTAGATCTTCATGGTCAATATCGACACCGGAGTCTACAACACCAACGATAACTTTTTTGCTTTTTTTGCCTTTTAATAATTCTGCATAAGCTCTGTCAACACTCATTCCGGGAACGGTATCTTTGATTAAGTCAAGATGGCTCCAGCGTTTCAAATCTTTTTCAGCCAGTTTTCCAACTTTTACAGGCATGTTGTCTGATGCCGTTAAAGGAGTATATACTGCTGTTTTCTGAGTTCCGCAACTCGCTAGGGCTAAGGCAAGTGCAGCAGATAAATAAAGGGGTTTTATTAATTTCATATACTTTTTGTTTTTCTAATTTTATAGGTCGAATGTATTTGTTTTTGTTACAATTTTTTTTGAGATTAACACTACTTTAGTATTTCATCACATTGAAAAACGTCTTTAAGACGCACTCCTTTATCGGTGCGCTCAACGGTTATAATCTGATTGTGCGCATCGTGTTCCAAAAATAAAAAGTAATTTTTGTCGGCAGCATTGTTCATGAATTTTGTTTTTTCATCAAGCGTCAGCAGCGGTCTTGTGTCGTATCCCATTACATACGGAATCGGGATATGCCCGGCTGTCGCTAATAAATCGGCACAAAAAACAAGTGTTTTATCCTGGTATTGAATATGCGGGATCATTTGTTTTTCGGTATGGCCGTCTGCAAATAAAATTCCGAATCCCAGTTCTGACTGTTCAAGGAAATCGCCTTCCGGACGATTGATGAATTTTAATTGTCCGCTTTCCTGGATTGGCAGGATGTTTTCACTTAAAAACGAGGCTTTCTCTCTGGCATTTGGTTGGGTTGCCCATTCCCAGTGGTTTTCGTTTGTCCAGTAGGTAGCATTTTTAAAAGCCACTTCATAGCCGGTGCGGTCTTTGTTCCAGACTACGCTGCCGCCGCAATGGTCAAAATGCAGGTGGGTCATGAACACATCGGTAATGTCATCACGGTGAAAACCGTATTGTGCCAGGGATTTGTCGATAGAGTGTGTTCCCCAAAGCGAATAGTAACCAAAGAATTTATCGGATTGTTTATTTCCCATTCCGGTGTCGATCAAAATCAGCCGGTTGCCGTCTTCAATAAGCAGGCACCGGGCTGCGATATCGATTAAATTATTCTCGTCGGCCGGATTTGTTTTGTTCCAGATGGTCTTGGGAACCACGCCAAACATAGCGCCGCCATCCAGTTTAAAGTTGCCGCTTTCTATGGGATATAGTTTCATTACAAAAAATTTAATTGGAATGTAAAGATACTTTTTAAAGATAAAATAGAAAAAAATAAATGCGCAATGCAAAAAGACAATGCATGCTGCCCGGAATTACAGTAACGGTATTTGCCGGAATGATGACGCAAAGACGGGTTTTCCGAAATGAAAATCGCGCAAGATAATCGTTGGAAATCATTACAGAGCTGACAATTATCATAGAATAACGTTTTTCTATCAAGCTATTAGTTATAAAAATGTTAGGTAGTATGGCAAACCGCAATATTTGTAATATCTTTGCATCAATTTAGAAATAATCTGTTTAAACGTTATGATAAAAGTATCTGAGACAGCAAAAAAAAGAATCGTTAACTTAATGGAAGATGACGGTTTTAACGCTACTACTGATTATGTTCGTGTGGGTGTAAAAAGCGGTGGATGTTCAGGCTTATCGTATGACTTAAAGTTTGATAAGAGCCTGGGAGATGACGATAAAGTATTTGAAGACAACAATATAAAAATTGCCGTAGATAAAAAAAGCTTTTTGTATTTAGTAGGCACTACTTTAGAATATTCCGGAGGGCTGAATGGAAAAGGATTTGTATTTAACAATCCGAATGCCAACAGAACTTGCGGTTGTGGTGAAAGTTTTTCACTTTAAAAAGGTAAGTCATTACGCTCCATACCATGATTTCAGAGTGGTTTAATTCTGAAATCACGGTAAGAGCAATCGACAATAAGACAAAAGAAATGAGTAAGTATACTGAAGAAGAATTAAAAAAAGAACTGGAAACCAAAGAGTATGAATATGGTTTCTATACCGATATTGAATCGGAAACGTTTCCTGTTGGATTGAATGAAGACATTGTCCGGGCCATTTCAAAAAAGAAAAATGAGCCGGAATGGATGACAGAATGGCGATTGGAAGCTTTTCGTGCCTGGGAACAGATGATTGAACCGGAATGGGCAAATGTTCATTATGAAAAACCTGATTTTCAGGCGATCTCTTATTATTCTGCCCCGAAGAAAAAAGACAAATACGAAAGTTTGGATGAGGTAGATCCGGAATTACTGGAAACCTTTAAAAAACTGGGAATCTCTATAGACGAGCAAAAAAAATTAGCAGGAGTAGCAGTCGATATTGTAATGGACTCTGTTTCTGTAGCCACTACCTTTAAAAAGACACTGGCCGAAAAAGGCATTATTTTCTGCTCTATTTCGGAAGCCATTCAGGAACATCCGGAACTGGTTCGTCAGTATATCGGAAGTGTTGTTCCTCAAAAGGATAACTTTTATGCCGCATTGAACTCGGCAGTATTCTCGGATGGTTCTTTCTGTTATATTCCGAAAGGCGTTCGCTGCCCGATGGAATTATCTACTTATTTCCGTATCAACCAGGCAGGAACAGGTCAGTTTGAAAGAACACTTGTTGTTGCAGACGAAGGCAGTTATGTGAGCTACCTGGAAGGATGTACAGCACCTTCCCGTGATGAAAACCAGCTGCATGCCGCTGTTGTTGAGCTTATTGCTTTAGACAATGCCGAAATTAAATATTCTACCGTTCAAAACTGGTTCCCCGGAAACAAAGAAGGAAAAGGTGGTGTTTACAACTTTGTAACCAAAAGAGGTTTGTGTGAGAAAAATGCAAAAATCTCCTGGACACAGGTTGAAACCGGATCGGCAGTTACCTGGAAATATCCTTCCTGTATTTTAAAAGGAGATAATTCGGTAGGTGAGTTTTACTCTATTGCCGTAACCAATAACTTCCAGCAGGCAGATACCGGAACCAAAATGATTCACTTAGGAAACAATACGAAGAGTACCATTATTTCCAAAGGAATTTCTGCAGGAAGATCCCAAAACAGCTACCGTGGATTGGTTCAGGTGAGTTCCCGCGCGGAAAATGCCCGTAACTTCTCCCAGTGTGATTCGTTGCTGATGGGTAACAATTGCGGGGCGCATACATTCCCGTATATCGAATCCAAAAACAGTTCGGCAAAAATCGAGCACGAAGCAACCACCAGTAAAATTGGTGAAGACCAGGTGTTTTACTGTAACCAGAGAGGTATTCCAACGGAAAAAGCCATTGCATTGATTGTAAACGGATTCAGTAAAGAAGTTTTAAACAAACTTCCGATGGAATTTGCTGTGGAAGCTCAGAAATTATTAGAAATATCATTGGAAGGATCGGTTGGTTAAGCTGCGGAAACCCTTCAAAAACATATATCAGAAATAAAGGAACGTCAACAACGTTGCTACATTTAAAAATTAAACATTGGAAACAAAATGTTAGTTATAAAAAATTTACACGCTAGCGTAGAAGATAAAGAAATATTAAAAGGAATCAATCTTGAAGTAAAAGCAGGAGAAGTTCATGCGATAATGGGACCAAACGGAGCCGGGAAAAGTACCTTATCATCGGTTATTGCCGGTCGTGAGGATTATGAAGTGACCGAAGGGGAAATCCTTTTGGAAGGGGAAGACCTGACCGAACTGGCACCGGAGGAAAGAGCACACAAAGGCGTGTTCCTGTCGTTCCAGTATCCTATTGAAATTCCGGGAGTTTCGGTTACGAACTTTATGAAAACGGCGATCAACGAAACCAGAAAAGCAAAAGGTCTGGAAGAAATGCCGGCTAATGAAATGCTGAAAATGATCCGTGAAAAATCGGAGCTGTTGGAAATCGACAGAAAGTTTTTATCCCGTTCGTTAAACGAAGGATTTTCCGGAGGTGAGAAAAAACGTAATGAGATCTTCCAGATGGCAATGTTAGAACCAAAACTGGCTATTCTTGACGAAACCGATTCCGGATTGGATATCGATGCTTTGAGAATTGTGGCCAATGGGGTTAACAAACTAAAAAGTGAAGAGAATGCCGTAGTTGTGATCACGCACTACCAAAGATTGTTAGACTATATTGTTCCTGATTTTGTACACGTTTTACACGATGGTAAAATCGTTAAGACCGGAGGGAAAGAGCTGGCTCTGGAACTGGAAGAAAAAGGATACGACTGGATTAAAAACGAAAACTAGATTTCAAAAAAGATTGAAAGCATATTCAATTTTTGAAACGTAGCAAACATGGATTTAAAAGAAAAACTGATCTCCTCTTTTATGGCTTTTGAAGAGCGTGTAGATGTGCAGGCAACCCTGCACGATACCCGTACAGAAGCATTAAAGAATTTTGAAAATAAAGGCTTCCCGACTAAAAAAGAGGAAGCATGGAAATATACCTCACTGAATGCGGTTTTAAAAAATGATTTCAGTGTATTTCCTAAAAATGAAAGTGCTGTAGATTTTAAAGAAGTAAAAAAATACTTCCTGAACGATGTGGATACCTACAAAATTGTTTTTGTAGACGGTGTCTTCAGTTCGTTTTTATCTTCTACAACACATGACGGACAGGATGTTTGTCTGATGTCTTCGGCATTGACAAAGCCTAAATATAAAATGATCATCGATACCTACTTCAACCAGGTTGCGGACAAGGAAGAAAGCATGACTTCCCTGAATACCGCTTTTGCCTATGAAGGAGCGTATATCAACATCCCGAAAAGCAAGATTGCCGATAAACCGATTGAAGTAATTTACTTCTCCACAGGAAATGAAGCCGCTTTGATGGTACAGCCCCGAAATTTGATTATCGTTGGGGAAAACGCCCATGTGCAGATCATAGAGCGTCATCAGAGTCTGAATGAGAACCCGGTTCTGATCAACTCGGTAACCGAGATCTTTGCCCACAAACGCGCCATCGTGGATTTCTATAAAATCCAGAATGACGTGCAAACGGCAAACCTGATTGACAATACCTATATTTCCCAGAAACAGGAAAGCATCGTGTCGGTACACACCTTCTCTTTTGGAGGGAATATCACCCGAAACAACCTGAATTTCTACCACCAGGGCGAAAGAATAGACAGTACTTTAAAAGGAATCACCCTTATTGGCGACAAACAACACGTGGACCACTATACTCTGGTGCACCACGCACAGCCAAACTGCGAAAGCCACCAGAATTACAAAGGAATCTATGGCGATAATTCGACAGGGGTATTCAACGGTAAAATATATGTGGAAAGAGAAGCACAGAAAACAGATGCTTTCCAGCAGAACAACAATATCTTACTGAGTGATAAAGCCACGATTAATGCCAAGCCGCAATTGGAAATTTTTGCAGATGATGTAAAATGTTCACACGGTTGTACGATCGGACAATTGGACGAAAGCGCCATGTTCTATATGCAGCAGCGCGGAATTCCTAAAAAAGAAGCGAAAGCGTTGTTAATGTATGCCTTTACAAGCGAAGTAACATCCAGTATTAAAATCCCGGAACTAAAAAATAAGATTGCCCGTATTATTGCGACTAAATTAGGCGTAAACATGGGGTTTGACTTATAATTAGTGATTACAATAATTAAAAAGCCTGGCAGTTTTGTCAGGCTTTTTTTGTTTTAAATCGTTTTTATTCGCGTTTTAGTATGCTTCATTTGAGCTTATTACGATTTTTATTGTTAATTTTATTAACAGAAATTGAAAATCTAATAAAAATCTAATGACATAAATTAGTTTTTATTTTAGTGAACATAGAATTTTGTTGCAGAATTATGATTTGTTGTTGAATACAATTTTTCAATACTGTTTTATATGAAATTGAAACTATTTCTCACTTTTGTTTTACTGGTTACAGCAAAAGATGTTTTAATGTCACAAACCGTTTATGACATTAAAACCGCCCTCCAAACGGCAAAAGCCAACAACCGGGAGCTAAAAACCGAACAGCTTAATGTTCAGGTGGCTCAGGCCGATGTTGTAACGGCAAAATTAAGACCCAATTTGTCGTTGAATAACCAGACGTTACAATTGGCAGAATCGGCACATTATGCTCCGGATACCAAATGGAGCAATTCCCAGAACAGACAGGTATGGTGGCAGTTAACCAAACAGTTCCAGCTGCCTTCGCAAAGAAAAAACAAAATTGATGTTGCGAATAAAGGTGTTGCGGTTACAGAAGCGAACTACAAGGATTTTGAGCGAAACTTACTAACGGAAGTTGCCATGAACTGGCTGGATGTATGGCTGTCGCAGAAAAAATGGCAAACCGCATTAATGGCAAAAAACAACTGGGATACGTTGGTTACCGTAAACAAAAGCCGTCTTAAAAACCAGGTGATCACCACTACAGATTACAGCAGGACAGAACTGGTAGCCAGTCAATACAACGTGCTGGCACAAACGGCAAAACAGGATTACCAGAACAAGCTCAACAACCTCAAATTCATTTTGGGCGTTACGGATGACATCACGATTGCCGGTGACGATGCCGTGGAGCTGGGCGCTCTGGCAAACCAGGAAGAACTGCTCAACAATGCTATCGAAAACAGAAGCGATATCAATGTGCTTAAAAGCAATATTGAAGTCATGAAAAGCAATGTTTCCCTTCAAAAAAGCTTAGCCTATCCGCAGCCGGAACTGGGCGCTGTTTACAACCCGCAGAACAACGTTCCGTATGTCGGGATATACGCAACTATCGATCTGCCTTTTTTCGACAGAAATCAGGGAGAAATTAAAAAATCGCAGGTAACCAGAGATAAAGCAGAGCAGGAACTGATCACGTCCAAGGAAAAGATCAAAACGGAGATCAGTAATGCCTATACCAGCTACAAACAATTTGAACAGAATGCGGCCAATCTGAAAAAAATGCGGGAACAATCCTATCACATTTTAGACAATGTGAAATATGCCTACATGAGAGGCGGAACCACCCTGATTGACTTTCTGGAAGCACAGCGAACCTGGTATGACACGCAGGAAAACTATTATGAAGCGATATACCAGCATAAAGAAAGTTACATCAAATTACTATATACAACAGGTTTAATACATCAAATAGCACAATAAATGAAAAGCGTTTTCTCACTCGTAATCATGATGCTCTTATTTTCTTGCAATTCCAAAGAAACCAAGAAAGAAGAAGCACCACAACCTCCAAAAGTCGAAGACAATGGTACCCGTATAACGTTTAAGGATAAAGCCATCTTTAAACTGTTTAAAACCGAAACAATAGCCGATGGTTCCATTACCGGCGACCTGGTTTCGGTAGGATTGGTAGGAGCTACCGTTTTAGGATCCGACTCCGGAAGTTCGAATAATATTGTTTTATTTGAAAACCCGGAACTGGCATCGAACTATACACAGTTAATCCAGCACCAGATCAATATTAAACAGATCAGCAATGTCAATATCAAACAAAGACAGATCGAGCTGGCCAGAGCAAAAGACCTGAACCTTCACGGCGCGATGACCGGACAGGAATTGCTGAATACCCAAACAGCGCTGTCGATGGAAATGACAAATCTTTCCAATGAAAAAGCGGCGATAATCGAGCATGAAGCAATGCTGAAATCGGCGGGATTTGATCCGGACTTATTGCGCAGAGCGAAAAAAGGAACGGCTTATCTGGTGAGTGATATTCCGGAAAACCAGATCAGCAAACTGAAAGTGGGCGACATCTGCAGAATACAGTTTACCGCTTACCCGAATGATAAATTTACCGGGAAAATAGAAGCGATTGCCGACCGTGTGGATTTTACAACCCGTATGGTAAAACTCAGAATCGGACTGGACAATACCAACAATAAATTAAAAGTTGGAATGTATGCCAACGTTGCTTTCGGACTGGAAAGTGACAACACGATGAGCGTTCCTAAAATGGCGATCGTTACCGTTCAGGGAATGAACTATGTTTTCATTCAAAAAGACGATGCACAGTTTGAGAGAAGAAAAGTAGAAGTAGGGCAGCAAATTGGCGACAGAGTAGTAGTGTTTAGCGGAATAAACAAAGGAGAGAAAGTCGTTACCCAGGGAATAATGCAGTTAAAAGGATTGTCTTTTGGATATTAATTTTAAAAAGTATGATACAGGCTCAGATTTTTATTGATAAAGATGAATTGAAAGGAATCAAACCTTTATACGAATTCATTTTGCTGTTCTTATTGGAAAGAAATATTGCCGGCGCAACAGCTTTTGTGGGCATTATGGGATTTGGTAAACACCAGAAACTGAAGCGCCCCAATAGCGGGTTTTCATTTGATGAAACGCCGCTGGTAATTACTTTTATCGATGAAGAAGAAAAAGTGAAAAATGCGTTAACAGAATTAAGAAATCAATACAGCGGCGGTTTTATTATAACACAGGCTGTGGAACAATGGTAAAAAATGATTAAGAACTTACTTTTATTCTCACTGCGAAACCGATGGATCGTAGTGGGTATAAGCATCGCATTAATGCTTATAGGTTACCTGTGTTTCACACAACTAAAAATAGAAGCCTATCCGGATATTGCCGATACGAACGTAATTGTTGTGGCGCAGTATAAGGGAAGAGCGGCAGAAGAAGTAGAGCAACAGGTTACGGTAGCGATTGAAAGAGCGCTTCAGAATACACCGAATGTACTGGACAGAAGAAGCCGGACCATTTTTGGTTTGGGAATCGTTCAGCTTACGTTTAAAGACGGAACGGATGATTATTTTGCCAGACAGCAGGTTATGGAACGACTGGCAACCGCAGAATTACCGGAAGGGGTAGATGTGGAACTGGCACCGTTATCGACTGCCGTAGGTGAAATTTTAAGATATGTGGTGGAAGCACCGCCAAGCTATACGCCAACGGAAATACGCGACTTGCAGGATTGGGTGATCAAACCGTATTTACTGCAAACAGACGGTGTGGCGGATATTACCACCTTTGGCGGACCGCTGAAACAATTTCACATTCAATTGTCGCCGGATAAACTTCGAAAATACAACCTGAGCATTGCCGATGTGGAAAGCAAAATTGTGGCCAACAACATCAACTCGGGCGGTAACACGATAGAACGTGGCGGACAGGCTTTTGCCGTTAGGGGATTAGGAGCCATCAAAACGGAAAAAGACATTGAAAATATCGTAATTAAAACGGCGAACGGCTTACCGGTATTTATCCGTGATGTGGGCGATGTGGAAATTGCACCACCATCTCCAAGCGGGGTTTTAGGATATACCATCAATGCCGAAAAAGTAGATGTGAGCAATGGCGTGGAAGGAATCGTATTGTTAAGAAGATACGAAAACCCGAGTGAAGCCTTACAGAAACTAAAACAGCGTATTACCGATTTGCAGGATCACGGCCTTCCGGAAGGGGTAACGATCAGAACGCTATACGACAGAAGCTTCCTGATTAACCACTCTTTGGAAACCGTTGGAAAAACCTTGTTTGAAGGGGTTAGTATCGTAATCCTGGTTTTAATTTTCTTTTTAGGAAGTTTCAGAAGTGCGTTGGTAGTAGCCTTAACAATTCCGTTTTCACTGTTGTTTGCGTTTATCATCATGCGGTTAACCGGAATTCCGGCCAACTTATTATCCCTTGGTGCGATCGATTTTGGTATCATCGTGGACGGAGCCGTTGTAATGGCGGAACACCTGATCAGGAGGTACCGCAAGGCCAGTGTGGAAGAACGGAAAGAAGGAATTGTAGCGATAACGATGTTGTCTGCCCAGGAAGTAGGACGTGAGATTTTCTTTTCCGTGGCCATTATCATCCTGGCTTATATGCCGATATTGTTAATGACCCGTGTGGAAGGAAAACTGTTTTCACCAATGGCGCTTACATTATCTTTCGCGGTAATCGGTTCCATGCTGGCAGCCTTAACGCTAATCCCGGTATTGATCTCCTTTGTGTACAACAAAGTGGTATCCAATGTTGATGCGGAAATTAAAGAACACAAAAATGTTGTCCTGGACTTTTTAGATAAAAAATACAATAACTTTTTGTCGGTTACCCTGAGAAAATACAAAAGAACCGTTTATATCGGAATGTTTTTTGTACTGGTTTTAATTGCTTTCGGAGCGAAACTGGGATCGGAATTTTTACCGGCATTGGATGAAGGTTCCATTTTTTTCAGAGGAAACTTTGCATCGGGCATTTCAATCCAGGAAAATGCAACATATTCCCCTAAGATCAGGAAAATCATAGCCAAGTATCCGCAGATATCATACGTTATTACGCAGGCAGGAAGAAATGATGACGGAACGGATCCTTTCCCGGCGAACCGAAACGAGATACTGATAGGACTGAAAGATTACAAACTGTGGAGCGATACCATTACGAAGAAAGATCTGGTAAAACGCATCAGCGCCGATCTGGAACACCAGCTGCCAAGCGTGCGGTTCTCATCCGGTCAGCCAATTATTGACCAGGTAATGGAAATTGTAACGGGTAGTGCTGCCGATCTTGCAGTGAGTATCGTCGGGGACGATTTAAAACTGATGCGGGCCAAAGCCGACAGTATCGTTTCGATTGTGAACAACATGAAAGGAAGTGCTTCCGTTAATATCGAGCAGGAAGGACCACAGGATCAGCTGTCGATTACCATTGACCGGGAAAAAACGGCCCGATTCGGGATCAATGTATCCGATATCCAGGATATTATTGAAGCCGCGATTGGTGGAAAAGCCGTTACCACACTATACGACGGGGTGAAACGCTATGATGTTATCGTGCGTTACCTGCCGCAGTATCGTGCCAATATTGATGAAATCAAAAACTTACTGGTAACCTCTACCAGCGGTTCGCTTATTCCTATCGAACAACTGGCAGATGTGAGCTTTATTCAGGGTCAGACCAACATTTACCACTATAACGGCAAACGTATGATTACCGTGAGAACCAATATTGTAGGCCGTGATCAGGTAGGATTTGTAAATGAATTACAGGCAAAAATTAAAAAATCCATTCCAACACCAAAAGGCTATGAAATCATATACGGAGGTCAGTATGAAAACCTGGAAAGAGCCGGTAAACAATTGTTAATGACTATTCCGTTAACCATCGGGCTGGTATTTATACTGTTGTTTTTCCTGTATAAAAATTTCAAAGACACCTTGTTAACAATGACCTGCATACTGTTTGCACTGGGCGGCGGAATCGTAGCCTTACTGCTTCGGGGTTATTATTTCAACGTATCGGCCGGAGTTGGTTTCGTTTCGATCTTCGGAATCTCAGTAATGGCAGGAGTATTGCTGGTTTCGGCGATGAACCGGGCAAGCCTGATCCCGGATGAAGAAGATTTCAAAGACAAGGTACAGCGAACAGCCAAAGAACAGCTGCGGGCCATCATGTCGATTATCATACTGGCCGTTCTGGGATTAATACCGGCAGCAATTTCTTCGGGAATTGGTTCCGATGTTCAACGACCGCTGGCAACGGTAATTATTGGCGGATTATTGAGTACACTACTGTTTACACCAATCGTCATTCCGCCGTTGTATTACTGGCTGCATCCGGAGAAAAAAAGAAAACCCTAAATAACGAAAGCCCCGATTACCGTCGGGGTTTTTTATTGGCATTCCGGCAAAAGACAAATAGCCTTAAATCTGTCTTAATTTATTCTTGTTTTAAATAAACATCCCGTAAATTTGCATAAAAATAAAATGAAACGGATTTGCAGGTGCTAATAACCTGCTTTGAAGTTCCGTCTGACCTTAAAAAAACAAGACAAAATCAGATGAAAAAGATAGACATTCAGGCTGTAAGAGCCGATTTTCCAATACTTTCACAAACAGTTAACGGCAAACCATTAGTATATTTTGATAACGGAGCAACCGCTCAGAAACCGAAAGTGGTTATTGATGCGATTACAAAGTATTATGAAGAAATTAATGCCAATATTCACAGAGGTGTTCACACGTTGAGCCAGTTGGCTACAGATGCCTATGAAGTATCCCGTAACACGATACAAAGCCACCTGAATGCGAAGCACAACTATGAAATCATTTTTACTTCCGGGACCACACATGGCATCAATCTGGTTGCAAACGGTTTTGCCGCTATTTTGAAACCGGGCGATGAGGTAATGGTTTCGGCCATAGAACACCACAGCAACATAGTGCCGTGGCAGATGCTATGCGAACGCACCGGTGCCCGGCTGGTTGTCATCCCGATGAATGAAAACGGAGAATTGATCATGTCTGAATTTGACCGTTTGCTGAATGAAAAAACAAAGGTGATAACCGTTAACCATATTTCCAACGCATTGGGAACCCTTAACCCGATTGCGGAGATTATTGAAAAAGGGCATAAAGTTGGCGCTGCCGTTTTAATTGACGGAGCGCAGGCAACGCCGCACTTACGTCCGGATGTTCAGGAACTGGACTGTGATTTTTATGTGTTTTCAGGACACAAGGTTTGCGGGCCAACCGGTATCGGGATTTTATATGGTAAAGAAAGCTGGCTGAACCGGTTACCGCCGTATCAGGGTGGTGGGGAAATGATTAAAGAAGTGACTTTCGAAAAAACCACATACGCCGAACTGCCGCATAAATTTGAAGCGGGAACGCCCAATATCGCCGGAGGAATAGTGCTGGGTAAAGCCATTGACTATCTTAATTCCATCGGGTTTGACGCTATTGAAGCGCACGAACAGGAATTGCTGGCTTACGGAACAAAACGACTATTGGAAATCGAAGGACTGAAAATATACGGAACCGGAGCTAAAAAAGCATCGGTAATTTCGTTTAATATTGAAGGCATTCACCCGTACGATATTGGTACGATTGTTGACAAATTAGGTATAGCGGTGAGAACCGGACATCATTGTGCACAGCCCATTATGAACTTTTTCGATATTCCGGGAACGGTAAGAGCCTCTTTTGCTTTTTATAATACCAAGGAAGAAATTGATATATTTGTAGAAGCGGTTAAAAAAGCACAGCAAATGTTATCCTAAAAAACAAAAAAGATGAAACTATTAACGCTTTTAGTAGCAGTTGTTGTTAGCTGTACAAGCTGCAACTCTGCCCAGCAAAAAACAACTGACGATTCCGGTAATACAACAACAGCAACCATGAAACAGGAAAAGGAATCACCCGTTTTTGAATATGAAGCCTCTTCAAGAGGACTTTATACTAAAATTGTTCTGGACAATAAAGCCTTAAAAGTTGTAAAGGGAAGAGGCGACTCGGCAGTGCCGAAAACCATTGCGGTTTCCGATAAAGACTGGAATGAAATCCTGGGGTATTTTAAAAACCTGGATTTAGCCGGAATCCCGAATCTGAAAGCGCCTACCGAAAAAAGATTTTATGACGGAGCGGCTATGGCAAACTTTAAAGTAATTACAAAAGACGGAACCTATGCTTCCGATACTTTTGACCATGGATTTCCGCCGGCAGCCATTGCAAAAATTGTAAACAAACTAAACGAACTGACTGAAAAAAAATAAAACAATGACCATAAAAGATATTCAGGAAGAAATAGTCGATGAGTTTTCCATGTTTGACGACTGGATGCAGCGATACGAATACATTATCGAATTGGGGAAAAGCTTGCCGCTGATTGATGAAGAATATAAAAAAGAAGAAAATATAATCAAAGGATGCCAGTCGAAAGTATGGCTTCACGGAGAAGAACAAAACGGTAATATTGTTTTTACGGCCGATAGCGATGCCATATTGACCAAAGGAATTATTGCCATATTGATCCGCACGTTTTCCAATCAGTCGCCGCAGGCAATACTGGAAGCGAATACGGATTTCATTGACGAAATCGGATTAAAGGAACACTTGTCGCCAACCCGTGCCAACGGATTGGTGTCAATGATTAAACAAATAAAAATGTATGCTTTGGCGTTTCAGGCCAAAAACTAAAGAATATGGAAGAGTTTAACGATACAATCAATTTGGGAGAGGATGTTGTAAAAGTACTGAAAGGTATTTATGATCCGGAAATCCCTGTGGATATTTACGAATTGGGTCTGATTTATGACGTGATGATCAACGAGGATAACGACGTAAAAATCCTGATGACTTTAACATCTCCTAACTGTCCGGTAGCAGAAACGCTGCCTATGGAAGTGGAAGAGAAGATCAAATCCATTAATGCTGTTAAATCCTGTGAGGTGGAAATCACGTTCGATCCGCCCTGGAGTAAGGATTTAATGAGCGAAGAAGCCAAACTGGAATTGGGAATGCTGTAATCAACGGGCAATAAAAAAATGGAAGAAATTGTAAATAGGGTTGCCAATAGCGCTCTGGAGGTTTTTGACCTAGAGGATTATTATCCGGAAGGACAGCGGTTTGCGATTGATATTGCCCAATGGCTGTTTGAAGGATTTGTCCTGCGCGAAAAAGACTTTCGGGAGCAATTAAAAAATTTCGACTGGTCTGTTTATAAAGGCGGCTATGTGGCCTTGTTCTGCTCAACGGATGCGATAGTCCCGGCATGGGCCTATATGCTCATTACGTCTTATTTAAAGCCGTTTTCCGAGAAAGTCTACCTCGGTTCCCTTTCGCAGATGGAAACCTCTTTATTTCAGGATATTTTAAACCGGCTGGATTATTCGGCCTATGAAGGTAAGCCTGTTATTATTAAAGGCTGCTCTAAAAAACCGGTTCCGCAGGAAGTATATGTACTGGCGACAGAAAAATTAATGCCTGTTGCCAAAAGCATTATGTTTGGCGAAGCCTGTTCTGCCGTACCGATTTACAAGAGAAAATAGACTTTTGTCGGTTTTTACGTCGTAATTTTGTGATTTTTTTTTGTTTTTTTGTTACTTTGTGTGAACAGAAAAACCTTATCTATGAGAAAAATTGCTTTTTCACTGCTTTGTTTCATCGGTACGATTGCCGTACAAGCACAGGAAACCGTTCAGGATACGACCAAACACTGGACGAAAAAAGGAAATGTTTCGTTTCTTTTTAATCAATCTGCTTTTAATAACTGGGTTGCCGGAGGTGAGAATAATATCGCAGGTAATCTGGGTATAAATTACGATTTTAACTACAAAAAAGGACCGTGGTCCTGGGATAACAAGATTATCGCAGCCTATGGACTTGTAAAAACAAAGAACTCCGCTTTTGAGAAAAAAACGGATGACCGTTTCGAGTTTAACTCCCTGCTTGGAAAAAAAGCCTCAGGATATTGGTACTATTCTGCTTTTTTAAACTTTAAAACCCAGATGACAAAAGGATATGTTTACGGCACGGATACTGATGGTGCAGAAACGCGTTCGGAATATACGAACTTCCTGTCTCCGGGATATCTGACTTTTGGCCCGGGTATGCTGTGGAAGAAAAGCGATAACCTTAAAGTGAATCTGGCGCCGGCTACTTCTAAAGTGACCATAGTAGACAAAGATTTTACCCTTCCCAACAATGCCTATTTTGGTGTGGATCAGGGGAAAAGTTTACGTTATGAACTTGGTTTTTATGCTTCCGGGTACTATAAATTCAGTTTAATGGAAAACGTTTCGTTTGAAAACATCCTGAGTTTGTATTCGAACTATCTGGAAGATCCGCAAAATATCGATTTGGATTACCAGTTAAACATCGTGATGAAAATCAATAAATACCTGTCAACGAATTTAGCGTTCCAGACCATCTACGATGACAATGCCTTCAAAGGATTCCAGATCCGTCAGGTTTTGGGAGTGGGTATTAATTACGGTTTCTGATAACCATTATAGAAATAAAAAAAGCCCGATCAAATCGGGCTTTTTTTATGCTTCATTGTCTTCTTTTTCAACAGCATCCT
Organism: Flavobacterium sp. UBA4197; assembly: GCF_002379575.1. Lineage (NCBI taxonomy): Bacteria > Pseudomonadati > Bacteroidota > Flavobacteriia > Flavobacteriales > Flavobacteriaceae > Flavobacterium > Flavobacterium sp. UBA4197. The sequence goes on along the minus strand of NZ_DFUB01000004.1, from coordinate 1,834 downwards.
TATAATCGGGATATAAGAAATTGTTATACGGGAAACGGGTGATATGAATAGTTCTTACCGCTTCATATACTTTTTCCCGGAATTCCTCGAAATTCTCTTTGTTCGTTGCCGAAATAAACAGCGCATTATCTTCTCCCACTTTAGACATCCAGGTGTTTTTCCAGTCTTCAAGGGTATAGTGCTTGCTGGTACGTTCCGTGATCAGATCATCGTTGGCTATCGTTAAATGCTTGTAGGCATCAATCTTATTGAACACCATGATGGTTGGCTTGTCGGCACTCTTGATGTCCTGTAAAATCTGGTTTACCGAGGCGATATGATCTTCAAAATCAGGATGTGAGATATCAACCACATGCAGTAATAAATCGGCTTCGCGAACTTCATCCAGCGTACTTTTAAAGGATTCTACCAATTGTGTCGGAAGCTTGCGGATAAAACCTACCGTATCCGATAACAGGAACGGAAGATTTTTAATAACCACTTTCCGAACGGTAGTGTCCAGTGTTGCAAACAATTTGTTTTCAACAAAAACGTCACTTTTTCCAATCGCATTCATTAAGGTCGATTTTCCAACATTGGTATATCCCACTAAAGCCACACGAACCATCGCTCCGCGGTTACTGCGCTGTACCGACATCTGTCTGTCGATCGTGCGGATTTTTTCTTTTAGCAAAGCAATCCTGTCCCTTACAATTCGACGGTCGGTTTCGATCTCCGTTTCTCCGGGACCACGCATACCAATACCACCCCGCTGGCGCTCCAGGTGGGTCCACATACCGGAAAGCCTTGGCAGCAAATATTGGCATTGTGCCAGTTCAACCTGTGTACGGGCATAGGAAGTCTCTGCTCTTTGTGCAAAGATGTCCAGGATAAGATTCGTTCTGTCCAGTACTTTACAATCCAATACCCTTGTAATATTTTTTTGCTGAGCGGGAGTTAACTCGTCATCAAAAATAACCGTCTTAACATCATTATCTTTTATATAATAATTGATCTCCTCCATTTTACCGGTTCCTACAAATGTTTTAGGATTTGGTTTTTCCATCTTTTGGGAAAAGCGTTTAATGACTTCCCCGCCGGCAGTAAAAGTAAGGAATTCCAGCTCGTCGAGATACTCACTAAGTTTCTCTTCCGACTGCTCCTTAGTAATGATTCCTACTATTACAGTCTTTTCAAAATTGATTACTTCTTTTTCTAGCATTTTATTCTTTTGAATTGCAAAAATAAGCAATTCCTGCCGAATCAGATGTGTTAAAATATTGTAACAAAAAACGGTTTTTTTGTTTATTTTAGAAATATAAGTTATTTATTTGTTAAATAGGCATTATATTTAAAAACTACTAAAACTATATAACACAAATGCTTATGAAAAAAATTACGCTTTTAATTTTTATGTCATTATTGAGTTTTGTGGGCTTTTCCCAGACTTTTCCTGAAGGTTTTGAGGGAGCTTCTGCCTTGCCAACAGGCTGGCTGATCCTTGATAATGGTGTAGGAATGGGACCATCAAACACCAATTTATGGCTTCGAAGTGGGCCTAACTCGGCGACTTCACCGCCACACACCGGGCAATATGCCTATTCCGTTGAACGGGTAAACATTGGAATCGGAAATACCGAAGAAGACTGGTTAATCACTCCCCCGGTTACCATTCCCGCAAACGGACAATTACGCTTTTTTGCACAACAAGGCCGTGCCGGAGATCAGGGATCTAAATTACAGGTTCGTATTTCAACCGGCAATGTTCAGAATAACATGAGCAGCTATACCATAATGGCCGCTGATTTAACCGAATCACAAATATCTTCAACAGCAGGAACTTATGTAGAACAGG